>JAUZOY010000198.1 GCA_030706235.1 Bacteroidota bacterium
ATCAACCTGACAGATATTTTTTTTCTCCTGTCAGTTTTTTTTACATCAACCTGACAGGTATTTTTTTCTCCTGTCAGGTTTTTTTGCGCATCAATCTGACAGGTATTTTTCTCTCCTGTCAGGTTTGTAACTTTTAATAATGTTAAAGGGTAGGGGTGGCCATTTCCGGTTATTAAGGTTAAATAGTAGCAAATAAGGCGGTTATGTGATTGTTTTTAATTTGTTTTTTTCTCGCAAAGACCGCTAATAATTAATAATTTTCTTTGCGAACTCAGCGTGATTTTATCTTTGCAGTGGTTTAATCTATAACCACTTTTTCACACCTCCGTGATGTGAACAAGTCCCTCTCCTGTTTCTGCTGAAACTATATGTTCCATCCCGGCAAATTGCAGTAGCACCTTCAGGTTGTTTATCATAATAAGTAGGAGATTGAATCTCCTCCCCATTCACATTTTTGTAATATTTAACCTTTTGTGATTGATTATCAAAACTGCTCCTGTATTTTTTGCTTTTCTCAAGCGTTCTTAATTCTTTAACGAGAGCCTTATTAACATAACCTTCAAGACCATTATAAGTAACAAAATACCAATCACCATTCTTATCAATCAGCGAAACTCTATCACCTTTGGGAATAACACTAATAATTTTACTTGCAGAATTCGAAGATTCTCTGAGATTTAAATTATTTATTGTTATAAAATCCTGGGACCTAACGACAAAACTAAACAGAAAAACAAAAAGGGATAAGATAATACTTCTTAATTTCATTTTTTTAAAATTTATTATTGGTTAATATTCTTTATACTCATTAATACCGAAAAATTAAAAAAGGTAACCCATGATTTAAAAATAATTATTGAAATATTCTGGAATTGTTAAAATTAGAATCACTAATCCCGAAGGGATATAACATTAAAAATCTTATCACAATTAGAATTTTATTTTATTTTCCTAATCCCGAAGGGATTTAATGTGAATAACCCCCAGAGCATCTGGGGGGTAAATAACAAACTGAACATCAACCCAGAATGGGTTGAACTAAACTCAGAAAATATTTAAGTTTTTTTAAAATATATTATAATTTTAGATAATATAATTAATGACAGCCTCGTACACTTGTACATTCACATTGGTTTCCGGCTCTCTTTAAAGCTTTATCCTTTACATCTTGAGTAAATTGTGTAGGACTTTTACCTGGATTACCATAAGTACTTGTTGCACTGTGACAATCTTTACATAAAACCTGGGCATTAGTCAAATCATTTCCACCATCTCTTCTGACATGATGAACTTCTAAATTAGATTTCTTTGTACATCTTGACATAATTAAAAATTTTAATTTAGTTCTGCCTACTCTTTTATAGCTTTTCGACTTCTGCTTTTTCTTCTATTCCTTCATCTCCTTCTTTATCTTCTCATACAATTCTTGCCATTTCTGGTTATTATTATCTATATCCAAAGCTTTTACAATATATCGTTTCGCTTCATCAAATCGCTTAAGATTATAACAATTTCTAGCATATTCATAAAAATTATCTTCTTTAAAAATTATCTTATCCTCTTTTAAATTAATAGCTTTTTTGAAATAAATATTTGCTTCTTCATATTTTTTTAATCTATCAAAAATTCGACCTTTTATTTTCCAACTAAAACTTTCTAAACTATCTATTTTCAATGATTTATCAATATGAAATAAGGCGGAATCATATTTTTCTAAGGAAACAAAATTTGATGAAATATTACTATAATATGAACAATTATCTTTTTTGTTTAAAGAAAATGATATTGCCTTTTTGAAATTTTCTATTTCAAAATCTTGATGATTTCCTAACAAATTGTAATAACAACCTTTTAGATTGTAATTATTTGAATAATCTGGTTCCAATTCTATTGCTTTATTTAAATTTTTATTTAATAAATCAATATTGTTCATACTATAATAACATCTACCCAATGAAAAATATGCCCTTCCTTCATATGGATTAATTTCCACTATTTTATTAAAAAGGTCAATGGCTTTATTATAATTCAAAACATCACTGTAATTATTAGCTTTATTTTTTATAATACCATACCAAAGTAATTTCCATTTCCCTTTTTGATTAATAAAAGTATAATAATCTCTGTACCTTGAAGTGTCCTTATTAACAACATCATACCTTTCAACCTTAAATCTTTTATATTGAGGCTTATTAATATCAGTCTCCACTTCAGCTATTTTTGTAATCTTACTGATTTTATCTTTTATAGTATCATCATCGGTATAATATTTAATAAAATCCGGTTCCGGTGCATATTTCTTTGATTCATCCGAAATCAGTTTATACATTTTCTCATATTTTTTTCCCTGTTTCAATTTCAGAAATCCTTCCAAAACTGATTTTGCATCTTTATCATTTATTCTGTTACAGGAATAAACGACCGTTAAAACCAAAAGGTAAATTATTGTTCTTTTCATTCTTTTTATGTATTAAAGTTTGTTATAAATTGTATCTGGATAGTAGAATGGACCTGCTTTTCCGTTTTTCTTTTCTATTTCGTGTTGAGCCGGCCAACTATTAAGTGCTAAATTCATAATTTTTTGCCCATAACTAATATACATAGCTAACTCATTTTTCAAAATTGGTGGGCAAAGTCCGTCTTGTACTTTTTGCCCATTTAGGTTCACTGCAATAATTGGGATATCATTATCTATTGCATATTCTATTTCCCATCTTACATATTTGTATAAATTTTTGGTTTTTTCCCCAATTAATACAACTAATACCTTTGTGTTCAATAATCTTTCACAAAGTTTTCTTTTTATTGTTTCTTCACTACTTCCATCTCGAAGTGTATTTATCTCATGTGCATTATAAAAATTAAATGCAATGTTCTCATTTTCTTTCCATGCTTTCATTAAATTATAATATTTTATGTCTGTATCTGCATCAAAGCAAACATAGGTTTTATTTCTATATGCCATTGTTTTAATTTTTAATTTCAGGAATAGATTTACTTATAATTATTGTTACAAAAATGATAGTAATGATTAATTGAATCATAGATACAGAATTTCCCAACTCAGATATAGGTTTCACAGTATCATAATTAGCGGCAAATGAATTAGAAACACTATACCAGATAGATTTCAGGATTGTTGCTTTATCCGACCAACTAAATTCATTTACATATGATAAACGATATAGATAAGCAAAACAAATCTCAGAATAGCTTATAGCAAGCATCAAAAGGAAAAACCTTCTTCTTGCTCTATCTGAAGAAGTAATATCAATTTCAATTGCACTATCAGACCATATATGATGGTAAAAATAGCTGTAAATATTTGTTATTATAAAATACCAAACCACACAAGTCCAAAAGCTATTGGATACATGATTTATTAAAAGCAATATTATCAAAAGCCATTTAAAAATATTGAATCCATCAATAATATTGCTTCTACAGTTTATCCGTTGCTGAGTTTCTTCTGGATTTTTACACCACAAATAAAGTCCAATCCTTTTAACCCATTCCACTAAAGTTAAATGTCTTAAATTGTCCAGTATAATCTTTACTGCATTATATAAGAAACCATTATTCATTTGTTAGTTGTTTAGAATTTTTATACTCCATTTAATCGCATACAATAAGTATCTCAGAATAAAGAATAGGATTGACGATAAAATAAGCATCCAGATTCCAAAATATATCTGTTGATAATATGATAGTATATTATTCTCATATTTAGATTTTCTGTCTTTCAATAAAGATATTTCTTTAATGATTTTTTTAGCTTGTTTTTTATTATCTAAGTCTAAAGAATTAATTCTGTTAGATTCTATAAACTTATGAAATACTTCGGGAGAAAAAAATCCCATACTTTTAAAAATATCAATAAGTTCTTTACTCCATATTTTCCCAAATTTTATTTTAATACTATCAACTCTGGCTAAATAATCAGTTAGCTTCCATAGTTTTTCTTTTGTATTATATGGGTATTGTGATGTATCTGAGATGTTTCCAATGAACATTTTAAAAAACCATCTTTGCTTTTCATCTTTTAAATCAAATGATTTTGATAAACTATCTGCATGATTTGTTTTAGAAATTATTATTAAAGATAATTTTTCTATTTGGCTATGGTTGTAATAATTGTAAGGGAACGTACCTAAAAAAGCAATAAGCCCTATAACTATAACAATTGTAAGAATTAGAAATTCCCTTGCGATTATTTTTTTTATTTGAAGTTTCATCTGTTTGTGTTTTAATAAATATTATTTCTTAAATCAATCCTTTTTTACATACCAATCATATAATATTATTAATAAGAATATTCCGGCAACAATATAATCAATCAGATGCCATGTGTGTTTTTGCATGTAGATAGATTTCAGCGGATTAAACAGAATACCTATTGATAGAAAAAGTATTAACAATTGATATTTTTTCTCAATGATTGTATTAATTATAAAATATCCGGAACCAATAAAAACAATCCACCGGAGTAAAATATAAAAACTGTATTCCTGTCTGGTTGAAGCACCTATAATAAGGAGGATAATTATTCCTAACTTAATCAAAGTGCTAGCAATTTTATTAATAAAATTTGCTTTCATAACTATTTACAATATTTTTCAATTCTTTCATTAGCTTCAGAATTACCCAACTCCAGAGCTTTTCTATAGTCTATACATGCGCTAACTTTTTGTTCTAATTTGATTTTAGCATCTCCTCGTTTTATATAAGTTTTAGCACACTTAGGATTCTTCCCAATATCTTTATTATAAATTGTAATTTTATATTCTTGAATTCTTTTATAAAGGTAATCGAATTCAGCATAAATATCTTCATTTTCTATATCTTGTGTTCTTATTTCTTTTATATAATCTTTAATTGCATCATTTTCATAGATTTTTTCTATATGATAATCAAACCCAATATAAATAAAATCTATAGATATTATACCTTTCTTTAAAAATAGTCCTAAATCTTCATAATGACCTAATATATTATCATCTATTTCATCACTATTATAATTTTTTCTTTTTTCATTTAAAAGATTTTCAATATGTTTATATTTTTTTAAATCATTTTCAATTACATCAAAATAATCATGCGTTAATTTATCATTATCTTCTTTCTTATCCTGACAAAATTTAAGTAAGTTAAATTCGAATAACATTAATAAATCTTTTGTTTTACAGTTATTATAAAAATCATTCTTAAATTTTAATGCAAAATCAGCAATAGCTGTATTATTATATTTCTCCAATTGAATATATGCTATTACCCCTATTCCTATTGTTGCAACAGCAGTTACTAATGTCCAAAGACAAGTCCAATTAATGAAATCAAACCAAAAACATTCGCAGCAATTTATCATTTGTAAAATCATATCTTTTTATTTTTAAAGTTATTAAATCTTTACCTTTTCGGCACATAAACCTTTCTCCCCTTATCATTTACATAATACTGCCCGCCTTTTGATCCGGTATGAATTGTCCTGCCGTTACCATAATTTTCTGCTTCCGGAGAATAGTCTTTTGCTCTTGTGCCTTCTTTTTCTGTAAAATTGTTTGTGTTGTCCTTTGTTGAATAATTGTCCCGGTTTGTACTGTTCCTGGTTGTTTTGTAATGTGGTTCAACATAAGTACCGGTACTTTTCCTGACATATCCTTTCTGATATCTGTAACTTGGGTTGGTCTGCGAATAACCGATTAATGCTGCACAGGCAATAATTGCTGATAGTATTATTCTTTTCATTTTTAAAACATTATTAATGGTTTATATTCTTTACAAACATTAATACCGGAAATTCAAGAAGGTAACCCCTGAATTTTAAAAATAATTATCAAAATTATACTAATTTTATAAAAATGTGATTATTTTAATTTTTGATCATCATAAATTTGATAAGATTAATAATCATAAATAAGCTCAATGGGATAGGGTGGCCAATTTAGGCTACTAAGGTTAAATAATAGCAAATAAGGTAGTTATGTGATTGTTTTTAATTTGTTTTTTTCTCGCAAAGCCCGCTAAGTTTTCCGCAAAG
>JAUZOY010000199.1 GCA_030706235.1 Bacteroidota bacterium
CGTCAAGTTTAAAACCATCAGTATAATACTCATTGCCTTGATAACAATGTTTGCATCTCAGATTACAACGATTCGTGAGATGCCATTGAATAAAAAAAGGATCTTTTTCTTCACCCATATTTTTACCTTCTTATAAATATTTTTATTTTTATGAAAAAATAATATTTTCTTTAATTAGGAACTTTAAGTACTTAGTAATATCATTTGAAGTTGCTTTTTCATAATTGTTAATATTATCTACATCTGCGTTAATAATTTTTCCAATTATTTCAGCATCAGTATTAGTGCCATCGCATAATTCAATAATATATTTTCCTGTTTGATTAATCTCAAAAACGTCACCAGAAATAATATTCATTAATAGATAAGACTCTTCACTTGATGTGTCCTTCCTAATAAGCCAATCTTTATTCTTATAAAAAATTTTACTCATTTATTTACCTCATATAATTATAATAAATGTTACTATTAAAATTAAAAATTGAGAAAGGAAATGATTAAAACAAATTAATTTATCTTGTACAAGTACAAGCTGAAACTTTCTTTGTTGTAAGAACTACATTTTTTCGAGCTTTGATAGTAGGTTTTTTCACTTGTCATCCCTCCCTCAATTTCAAATTACTTTATTAACCAGTAAAATAAGAAATATAAATCTTATACTAAAAATTTCCTTTCTCAATAACTGAATATTTCAATAATAAACATATTACCATTAAGATCCATATTTTTGCAAGAACCAATAAGAAATTTTGTTTGTCAGAGCCGCAATAAATGTAAAAAAATTTGACTTCCTGGGTGATCCTGCTATATAATATACATTAATTGACATGATTAGGAAGGTGCAAATATGATAGTGTTAGAAGACCTATTAAAATATCAATTCCATGTTCTGGATAATTCCGGTGATCTAATTAAAGTAAACGAATCTACATACCCATCTTTAGAAAAAAATGTTCAGACTCTTATCTATCAAGAATTTTATGGAGAGATTCCCAAACAGTTTTATGTAGATAGAAAAGCCATAAATGAGGTACTACAAAGCTTTGGCTTCTTATGGGATAATATGTCAGAATATGGACATATGAAACAAAGGCCGGAAGCTGTAACCATCATGGAATCAATTGAAAAATATGTTTGGAAGATGGTAAAGGATTTTTGCTATGACCAGAATATACCCTTACACAGAATTCGTGGAGGGGAATTGTTATCACTTGAAAATCCACAGATTTCCAAACTATATAAAATAATCACAAGTATAGCTTCATATGGCAATAACCAATATACTTGGTCTAAGTCAGAACATAAGGGATTACTGCGTTATAGTGCCTGCCTTCAAAAGCTAATGTTTGCTAATGAGATAGAAAAAGGGCATTCTAATTTGCCAATAGGGATTTTTGAGGTATCAAAAAGTTATCGAGATGAAAAAAGTGAAACATTACAATTGTGTGAACGCGTAAGAAGCTTTCTTCTGCCGGAAATGCACATTCTTAATGATTCTTTTGACTCTGCACTGGAAATTACTATGATGGCCCATAAAAGAATCATAGAAAATATAAATTGCCTGTATTCAGACCAGCTTATCTTATGTAAGATGACACATTCTTTTTTTAATGAACATCTTGACTTTTTAAAACGACTAGCTGTTTCGAGTGGGAATACTTTGGTTCTTTGGGTGTTGAAGGAAGGCGAATTGTGTAATAATGGAGTTCAGGTAGATATTGAGTATAAGGTGACTGATATTTCTGGAGCACAAGTAGAAATTGCAACGCTTCAAGTTGATAAAGGAGATTCTGAATTTGCCTTAGATGTACAATATCTAGATAATCAAAAACAATATCAACCAGTATCAACAATTCATTGTGTATTTTTTGGATCAATTGAAAGAGCAGTATACTGCTTAGTTGACAGTTCACTTAAAAGAATACAAGATGGTAGCTGTAACCAGTTGCCAATATGGGTTGCACCAATTCAGACGAGAATTATTCCGGAAAATGAAAATCATTTAAAAATAGCAAAAGCATTTGCATTTGAATTGGAACAGACAGGCTGCCGTGTTGATATTGATGATAGGAAAATCCCATACTATGAAAAAATAAATTGCGATACATTGAAATGGGTTCCTAATTTGATAAAAATAGTAGGCGATAATAATGTATGCAAATTCACAGAAAACTACGAACATGAAAACTCAAAAGAAAAGCAGCTTACGCAAATTGAGATAATTGAGAGAGTAAGCAAAGTTATAGATAAGCAGCTTGTTGTTCCACGATATACACCTTTAGAAATGTCTAAAAAATTTTAGCAAAAACACTTCTTACCTGTGTTATTTTAGGTAGAAGCATATTTATGGAGAAAAACTATGGATTTACATGATTATAAAGATGTAGCAGAGAATTATGATTTATATATAAACGATGTGGTTGAATCCGGGTTTAATAATGCATCATGCATAAAGTATCATATGGATTTAGCTAGTGCCTATGGGAAACAAGGAATACTTGATATTGCTTGTGGGACAGGTCTGGTTTTAGTACCTCTGGTTAAAGAAGGATATAATGTAATAGGGATTGACGTATCCAAAGAAATGCTTGCTCAAACAAAATCAAAACTTGATAACATGCAAATATTTAATAATTATGAGCTTATATGTTCAAACATGGCACAATTTTCAATAAATAAACAGGTATCGTTAGCAATAATTCCACGTTCGGGGTTTATACATCTGACAAATCCTTCAGAACAAATTGAAACGCTGACTAGAATAAATAATAGTCTGGTACTAGGTGGCGTTTTATCATTAAATACTTTTTACCCCTCTTATGAAATTGTTTATAAACTAGGAAAAGGAAAGGTAACCGAGCCTTTTTATAAAACTTCATTTGTTGGTAAAGACGGTAATAAAGTAAAAATATTTAATTATTTAGAATATGACTATGAGTCACAAATAATACAAGGTAAATGGATATTTAACGAAGTTGATTCAATGGGTAATATATTAAATTCAAGGGAAAGACCTGTATTAATACGCTGGACATTTAAAAGCGAAATGGACTTGTTATTTAATTTGTGCGGCTTTGAAGTAATTGAAATGTTTGGAAATTATGATAAAGTACCTACTAATTACCCTGGACATATAGTCTGGATTGTTAAAAAAGTTAAGCATTTGAATTAGCAACGTAGTAAGATTGGAACTGTTTGATATAGATTTGTTAGCTTGCCTGTATTTTTATATGAAAGGAATGAAATTATTTATGAAAATGAATATTAACAGTGAACAGCTTGGAAAAGTAGAAGAATGTATTCGTTATTACCCGCCTAATATTGAAACTGTTGAATCGTCGGATACACTGTCGTTTTTCCAAAATCCAAGAAATGTAGCCATATACATTCATATTCCTTTTTGTCGCACCCCATGTGGATTTTGCCCATTTAATCAGTATCTTTATAATAAAGAAAAAATAGACAGCTATTTAAATAGCTTAAAAAAAGAATGTAGTTTGATTAAAAAACAGTTGTTATCACAAGAAATAAATGTTGAGACAGTATGGATTGGGGGAGGAACCCCTATGGATCTTGACGAGAGTGATTTAGAATATTTGCTTAAAACAGTAAATGAGAGTTTTGATTTGCGCAATATAAAAGAATTCACTATTGAGTTAAAACCTTTACAGTCTCATATTACGGATGCAAAACTTAATATACTCAAAAAATATAATGTTAATCGAATAAGTATGGGAATGCAATCAACGGATAATAACTTACTAAAGAAATTACATAGAGGTCACACTGCTGAGGAAGCATACTCTATTATAGCGCTGCTTCTTGAAAATAAATTCGAGATTAATGTGGACATGATATACAATCTTCCTGAGCAAACACCCGAACAGATTTTACGTGATGTTGATAACATTTCTCCTTTAGGAATAGATCATATTTCGTGGTTCCCATATGTATTGCACCGTGGGACTCCATTTGCTGAAAATGTAATTAAAAATGGGGGAAAAGACTTTAAAGATAAAGAGAGATATTTTGAGATGTTTTGCGAGATTAAGGACAGGATGGAGAAAGCCGGATACTCACAATATACACCATATTATTATACAAAATCGAATCAATGCAATTACCATATAAATCGTTGGAAATTCCCGCAGATTGAAACTATAGGAATTGGAGCAGGCGCTTTTTCGTATTTCGAAGGCCGTATCTATGCTAACGCTCATAACACTGAACACTATCAAGCATTATTAACACATAACAAATTGCCTATAGTTAAAGGAAAAAAGCTTAACTACTTTGAAGAAGTCTCTCGCCTTGCAGTATTGGGTACCAAATTTTTCGCTATCGACTTAGATGATTTTAAAGCGCTTACAGGATTTGATTTAACTGCTTTATACAGAAAAGAAATTGAAGAAATGCTTGAATTAGGATTGATTGAACTTGATAATAAAAAGTTGACCTGCACGCTTTTAGGAAAGGCATTTAATAATGATCTTTCAAATTATTTTGTATTAGAACACTTACGTCAAGTTGCCCAGCCGCAAGCAACAACCATCATGGAGGAGGGGCTATGAGTAAAGTACTGTTGATTTTCCCACCGTATACTAAGCAAGAACCGGCCGAAAATGAAAAGTCTGTAGACGAGCTAAAAAGAGAAGCGTCTGACGCTTGGCTGACAGTAATGGCACAAAAATACGGTAAGGATTCTGTCTATTGCAATATATTACCTACAGATCAAATGTCCATGTCTATGGGAATCCTCAGTTTATCCTCTTATCTTAAAAAAGACGGTATTGATGTTTCTTATATACATTGTGATTATTTTCTAGATGAGAAAAAATTTGATTGGCATGAGCTTCTTGAATTTATAGCTCAAGAATCAAAATCTGCAGATATATGTGGGTTTTACTCCACGACGAACAATATAATAAAAATCCTGGAAATTGCTCGGTATGTTAAACAAACCTGCCCAAATATTACAAATATAATTGGTGGTCCTCATGCTACATTCTGTGATATTGAAATATTAAGTGAAAATTCATTTATTGATTATGTTGTCAGGGGAGAAGGCGAAGAAACACTTTATGAAATAGTAAAATCAATCGGCCAGAACAATGAAAATAATAATTTAATACCAGGGGCAACTTATCGCAAAAATGGCGAGATTGTTAGGGCACCTGATCGCCAACAAATCGATTATACAGCAATACCTTCTGTGGATTTTGATATATTACCAAAAGACTACAAGTTTAACTTGCTTACAATGTATAGCCGTGGCTGCCCATTTTCATGCAATTTTTGCGCGGAAGGTGGCCTATGGGGGAGTAAGGTGCGTTTTCGTGACCCTAATATCGTTGCAGAAGAGTTAAAAATGATAAATGAACAGAATAGTCAACAAATTATTCATCTTGCAGATAGTGAAATTGATGCTTTCCCGGAAAAATTTGATTTACTGTTAGATGCCATAGAATCTAAAAACTTAAATTGTCAGTTTTCTGTCAATATTCGTCCTGATTCATTTAAGAGGATGAATAAAGAAAGATTGAGAAGAATGAAGCGCCTTGGGTTCTCTGTATTTTTTATTGGAGTGGAATCTGCTTCTGATGAAGTATTGAAAGCTATGAATAGGAGGACAACCTTTTCCGATTTCCTTAATACAATAAAGTTAATAAATGAATGCGAAGAAGACTTTGTAATATTACCGTATGTTATGTTAGGATTTCCTGGGGAAACTGAGGTAACATTACAGCAAACTGTTAACGCTTTTATAAAACTTCTCGATGAAGGGAAGATTGACTATCTGTTTCCGAAGATATTTATTCCATATCCCGGATGTGATGTGTTTAGTAATCCGGAAAAATATAATGTTAAGATTTCAACAGATTATGATCAGTATGCAAGATATAGTTTGATACCACCATTTGAAGACCCTAATCTGTCGAACGATTTGCGAGGCGAGTATCTATCCTTGTTTTATTCACGAATTATAAAATCTTTAAATTCAAA
>JAUZOY010000002.1 GCA_030706235.1 Bacteroidota bacterium
ATGTTAAAAATATATTGAAAATACAGGATACATTATATAATAAAGCAAAGGATATTAGTAATTTTAGTAGAATGTTAAGTTATACACTAGATAAAGCTGAAACCTACAGATTAATAAATCGAAGAGATAAAGCACTTCAAATAATAAATAATATTGATGGTTGCATTGAATTAGATAGTAATCAAATAGCATATTTAAACAGATACAGAACAGTTATTTATGCAGAATATCTGATAGATAATGGATTTTTGAAATCTGAAGATAAATTAAAATTTATTCAAAATAACGAAAATAATTATTTTAAAAATTCTAATTTAATCCTTAATAATACAATAGATAGTTTGAAAAGTTCATTAATAGTTGTTGGAGATACTTTCAAATTACAGTCATTTAATTTTGCTAATAAGTATAAATGGGATTTTGGAGATTGTTCATCAACTACAGATAGTTTAACTATTCATTTATATTCTTATCCTGGAATATATAATATTAATCTAAAAGAAGATTTTAATTGTAAGACTACAAACAGTTATAAAAAAGTCATAGTAGTTCCTAAACCTAAATCTATTTTCTCAATTATTTATCCTGAAACCAAATCAAATGTATTTTATTTTATTAATAATACACCAAAATTTTATCTATCAGAAACAAAATGTCAAACAGATACAAATAGTTATTGTAAATTGGATTCTACAAAAATAAGATATTCTTACAAATGGAAATTTGGAAATAATTCAGATACTTTAATTACTAATTTGCCTGATACAATTAAATATAGTTTCAGTAAATCAGGTAAATACGCTATAAGTCTTAGTAATTATATAGAAATATATGACACTACATCAAAAACATGGTATAATTCTGGAATATATAAATCTTCATATGATACAATTAATTTTAAAGTTCCAGCTATAGCACGATTTAATAAAATTCAATATAATTGTTTAGGGGATACATTATTTTTGAATGACCAATCAATAGGTAATGATCCTTTTAGTTACTTCTGGGATTTTGGAGATGGAACAACTTCTTCTCAACAAAATGTCAAAATAAAATATAACCAAACTGGCAATTATAGTGTAATGCTAATAATCAAAGATTCTTTGTCACAAATCGATACAACAATTCAAAATATATCAGTAAATCAATTACCTGTCATTAATTTATCTGGTGACAGTTCTGTTTGTTTGGGTAATTCTACAACACTAAATGTTTCTGGGGCCTCAAGATATAAATGGAATTTCCTTGATACAATTACTTCTTCACAAAATATAACAGTTAATCCAACAACAACTTCAACTTATATTGTTATAGGTGAAAATGATAATGGATGTACAGCTAGTAGCAGTTTTATTACAAATGTGAAGCCTTTGGAAATTAATATTACACATGATACAATTATTTGTCAAGGTAATGCAATAGAATTAATCCCTTCAGGTGGAAATAGATACATCTGGAATACTTATGACACAACATCTACTATTATTATATCACCAGAAAATACTATAACTTATACTGTAACAGGGTTTGATAGAAATGGTTGTTATGGATCTACTCAGGAAATAGTTGTAATAAACAAGGTTGATTTTGGATCAAATAATAAAATTAAAACATGTGGTAATTCAACTATAACATTACAGGACAATGATCCTTATCCTGGAAAAAAATATTTATGGAGTACCGGAGATACTACTTCAAATATAATAGTCAGTCCTTTAAATGATCAAGTATACAAATTAACTGCTACTAATAATGGATGTAGTGTATCTGATTCAATCAAAGTAATAATCACCCCTGGAATATCTTTATCATCTTCTGATATAACTATCTGTAAAGGAGACAGTGTATTAATTACATCAAATGCAAGTAATGAAAATAATGCAAATATTTTCTTCTGGAGTAATGGAAATGTAAAAGATTCAATAGAAGTTCGACCAGAATTTACTACTTCCTATACAGTTACAATAAATAATTTAGATAATGGATGCAGTGCATCAAACAACATTACTGTTAATGTAATTGATCCTGCTCCAGCAATTAATAATGATACAACTATATGTCCTGGGTCTTCAGTCTTGCTTTCAGTATTTCCAAATGAAAATGAGGATTATTCATTTATTTGGAGTGATGGGACAAATAATTCATCTATTAATGTTTATCCCCAGCAAACAACTACTTATACAGTTACCTCAAGTGTAAATCAGACATGTAGTGCTGTAGTCCAAACAATTATTTATGTTAATAATGTAAATATTGGGATATTTATTGATGGAGTAGATCAAGGAAATTACAAAAATATTACATTATGCGGTTCTACACTTTCATTTAATTTAAGGGATAAAAATAGTAATATTTATAATTCTTATTTGTGGAGTACAGGTGATGTTTTACCTTCAATAATAATAAATCCAACTTCTAATACAACTTATTCAGTCACTTCAACTAAAAATGGATGCATAACTACTGATTCAATAATTGTGAATGTCTTCCCAGCACCTGCATTACTTTCAGCAGGAAGCAATGAATATGTTTGTACAAATAATAATTTAGTAAATTTTATAGCAAATTCTAATCCACAAAATAATCAGAGTTACAGTTGGAGTACTGGTTCACTTTCTCAATCAATTCAGGATAATCCTTTTACAACAACAACTTATACTGTTACTGCAACTGAAACATCAGGATGTTTTTCAACTGCACAAGTAATAGCTATTGTAAATGGTGCAAAAATAGAAGCAATAATAAATAACAATAGTTTATTCCCAAATAATTTAGTTAATATTTGTGGGAAAAACAATACAGTTGTATTACAAAATAAAAATTATCAGGCTGGTAATACATATATTTGGAGTACAGGTGATACTTCACATTCAATTGTTTTACAACCTCCTTACTTACAATCATATTCTGTTACAGTAACTGTAAATGGATGTACTTCTTCAGATGAAATATTTTTAAATTCATTACCTATGTCTGATTTAAATTTGCCTGGAGATATATCAGTTTGTCCAAACAGTACTGATTATATTAGCATTTGTGCAGGTGTTAATTTTAACGATAATCAGATATTTAACTGGAGTGGGAGTGATGGTTCAAACTATAATCAAACCCAATGTATTTATGTAAATCCAACTCTTGGAACAAATTATACAGTAACAATGACAGAACCTAATGGTTGTTCAGCATCAAAAAGTATAACTGTAAATGTTTCAAATATTATGACACCATTTATAAGCTCTGATCAAACAATTTGTCCAAATAAATATACAAACATAAGTGCATGGGTAAATGGTTCGAACTGTACATATTCATGGAATAATGGCTTTTCATCCTCAAATATAAATGTTGCTCCGAATTTTACAACAACTTATATTGTAACAGTAAATGATGGACCAACTTGTAGTGGAACAGCTCAAACAATTGTAACAGTTTCAGATAAGCTTATCCCTCAAATTACTCCTGTTCAAACTATATGTAAAGGTCAACAAGTATTTCTATCAATATCTTCATACGAATTAACTTATGGTTATAATTATACTTGGTCAACAGAACCATATGATAATTCTACATCCCAAAATAATTATTATTGGCTTAATGTATCTCCAACCCAGACTACTACTTATCATTTAAGTGTGAGTGGCTCTCCATCTTGTAGTGGAACAGCACAAACAGTAGTTGTTATAAATTCCGTTGATCTTGGTCCGGATAAAAATATACCATCATGTGGTGCAAATACTATGATTATTAAAGATAAAAATTTTAAATCAGGTAATACTTATTTATGGAATACCGGGGAAAATGCTTCTTCAATTACTTTAAACGAATTAACAGATCCATCAACTCCACAATTTTATACTGTAACTTTAACAGATGAAAATGGTTGTACTTCATCAGATGGGGTAACTGTGAATGTAACTTCTCCGGGTGCAACAGTTTCAGCAGGTCCTGATCGCACAATTTGCAATTCAAATAATTCCATAACATTAAATGCTGTTGTAGATCAGCAAAATAATCAATTATATCAATGGAATAGCGGTGAAACTAATTCATCAATTAATATAAATCCATTATTAACAACTACATATGTAGTTACAGTTTCAGAACCAACAGGATGTACTGAATCAGCACAAGTTGTGGTAACAGTTGTAGGTGTTCAGCTTCAGGCTATTTTAGATGGAGAAATTCAATGGTGGAATAAAAATATTAATTATTGCTCCAATAAATCACTAATTCTGAAAGATATGAATTATAATGATGGCAATTCATATCAATGGAATACAGGCGAAACAACTTCATCTATATCTATTCCTGATGACATAACAGGTAATAAATTTTATCAGGTTACTGTGACAGGTAATGGATGTACATCAACAGATGGCATTTGGATTAATCAATTAAAATCAACAAAAGTTATAACAATGCATGATACAATATTAATCTGCCCTGATAATTCCAGTTCAATTCTATTATCAGCATATCAGAATGAATTTAATAATCAATCATTCATGTGGAATACAGGTGAGACTACTCAAAATATTCAAGTTATACCAACACAATCAGCTACTTATACTGTGACAATGAGTGATCCTAATGGATGTACTTCTACTGATCATATTTTAATTAAAGTATCAGATCATTTAAAACCATTTATTAATGGAAATCAAACTATATGTCCAACTACATCTGTATCATTAAATTCCTGGATTCCGGTTTTGACAAATGTTGTATACTCATGGAGTGACGGTTCACTTAGTCAATCTATAGATGTTACTCCATCAACAACTTCAACATATACTGTAACAGCAAGTAACAGTCCGACTTGTAGTGGAACAGCTCAAGCTGTAATTAATCTTTCAGAACAAATCACTCCAACAATTAGTCCTGATCAATCAATTTGCAGAGGAAATTCAATTTTGTTATATGCTTCTAATAGTAATGGTGGATATTATACATGGAGCAATGGAGGTGGAGGAAGTGTGATAAATGTAAGTCCTTCTGAAACTACAACATATACAGTAACTGTTAATAGAACTCCTACTTGTAGCGGAACTGCGCAGGTTGTTGTAACTGTAAAAGGAGTATTATTATCTTTTAATAATAATATTTATGAACTTTGCAATGGATCCTCATTAATTCTTCAGGATTATAATTCACACATTGGAGATAAATATTTATGGAATACAGGGGATACTTCATCTTCAATTATTGTTTCTCCTTCTACAAATCAGATATATAGAGTCACCTCTACAAGTAATGGTTGTACATCAACTGATGAAGTGGCCGTTAATGTAAAACAATTTAAAACTGTTAGTTTGGACCCGGATTTTACTGTTTGTCCGGATAATACAATACCAACAACAATAAATGCTAATGTTAGTTGGTCTGATTATAATCAATATTATAGTCAACCTTACTTTTATTGGAATACAGGAGAAAATACACAATCAATAAATGTATTACCATCTCAAACAACAACTTACACAGTAACAATGTATGATAATGGATGTACAGCATCTGATAGTATCGTTGTTAATACATCTTATAGCTTGCAGGTTAATAAAAGTCCTGATATGATATTATGTTCAGGTTCAGCAGGATATATTGATGTTAATGCTGGAAAAAACATTGGATATAATTATAGATGGAATACAGGGGATACGACAAATTATATGCATGTAACTCCATCTCAATCAACAATATATACTGTCACGGTAAGCAATAGTCCTTCTTGCAGTGGTACAGCTCAAGTAATGATTACTGTTGTTGATCATTATCAACCTGAAATAGAAACCTATAAAGATACAATTTGTGTTGGAGATGCAATAAATCTTTCTTTAAAAGAT
Source organism: Bacteroidota bacterium (assembly GCA_030706235.1). Taxonomy (GTDB): domain Bacteria; phylum Bacteroidota; class Bacteroidia; order Bacteroidales; family GWE2-29-8; genus JAUZOY01. The sequence goes on from JAUZOY010000002.1 coordinate 5,844, forward strand.
GGTTATAAATATAAGGAAATTACATATATATGGGATAATACTCCCTGGAGTAATTGTTCATGGTGTAGTAATATAAATCTCAGTCCTTCACAGACAGCAACTTATAAATTGAGAATTTCAAATGGAACATGCTTTGGTGATGTACAAAAACAAATTACTGTTTTTGGAGCATATCTTGGGAATAAAAATATCATAAATAGCTGTGGAGCAGATTCATTACAATTGATTGATTATAATAATCAATATAATAGTATATCAGGAGAAACGTATCTATGGAGTACAGGTGATACTACTCCTAATATAAAATTTAAAACAAATTACAGCCATAATTATATACTGACAGTTTCAGGAAACGGATGTACGACCTCAGATACTGTCTATGTTAACATTACACCTATAGGTACAAATGTAACTTTACAGCAATTAGCAACAGAAGTATGTATAAATACTCCTGTTGAATTAACAGCTAATCTGAGTTATTGGAATAATCCAACATTTACATGGTTTGGAAAATCATATAATGATGATTATTATTCCGGACAGTCAGGAAGTCAACAACAAATTACTGTAACGCCAGCTTCAAATTCTAAATATTATGTTTTAGTTACTGATAATAATGGATGTACTTCAAAATCTTCTGAAATAACAGTTAAAGTAAAAGGAGCATTTTTGGGAGATAGCCAGTTTATTCAATTATGTGGTACGGGATCAGCAACTATAACAGATTTATATGCCGAAACTGGAGAAACATATTCATGGAATACAGGGGAAACAACTTCATCCATAATTGTGACTCCGCCTGTAAGTCCATATTATAATTATTATTATCTGACTGTTACCGGTAATGGCTGTACATCAACTGCCTATAGTGCAGTTTGGGTACGTTATATAGACTTAGGACAGGATAAAGCAATATGTAGTAATAATAAGGATTCCATAAATATATGTATAAACTCATTTGACATCTATTATTTTGATAGCTATAATACACATTGGAATACTGGAAATACTGAAAAATGTATAAATGTTTACCCAACTGAAACATCAACTTATACAGTATCTGTTAATGCATATAATGGATGTACGTTAACAGATGATATAATAATAAATGTTGATGCATCTGAAGTTTCAGCAGGAGAAGACCAAACAATAGAATGCGGAGCATATGCAATCATAACTGCTAATGGGACAGACCATTATTTATGGAATACTGGTCAAATCACAAATACAATAAATGTCCATCCGACAGTAACAACTACATATATTGTAACAGGTTCTAATGAAAATGGTTGTTACTCAACTTCTCAAGTTGTTGTAAAGGTAATCCCATTACAATTATCTGCAGGTGAAGATAAAACAATCTGTATGGGCTCTTCTATTAAATTAAACTCAACTGCCGGGTTATTTTATCATTGGGATAATGGTTCAAATTCTCAATTTATAACAGTAAGTCCATCAATAAACACAACATATTCAATAACCGGTACTAATGAAAACGGATGTTCTTCTAAAAGCTCTGTATCTGTTACTGTTAATACAATACCATTAGTTTCAGCCGGATCGGATCAAATATTGTGCTTTGGATCTAAAACAATGCTTAAAGCTACAGGTGCCGGTAATTATTTATGGAGTAATAATGAAACTTCAGATTCTATTGTTGTTTTTCCAACCCAATCAACAACTTATACTGTCACGGGTACTGAAAATGGTTGTTCTTCAACAGATCAAGTAATTGTTAGTGTTACAAATGATATATCATTTGATCATATTGATGACTTTACTATATGTAAGGGTACGAATGTAAAATTTACTCCTAAAGGGAATGCGGAATTTTATTATTTTACAGGTACATTATTTTCTGATCAGGCACAAATTACATCTTTTACAGATTTAGGATATCTCAATGGAGAAAATCTGAATGGAAATGACTATAATAAAGCTGTATTAGAAAGTGGGAATACCTGGGTAGATCAGGGAGTTTTTGAATATTCTTATCCGGATAATACAACAAGTATTGAATTTGATATTACAGCAAAAGATTTACTAAATTATAATTGTTCCTATAAACAGCATGTAAAAGTAAATATTAACTCTGAAAATTTTAATCCTCCATCAACACAGGTCATATGTTTAGGTAATTCCATAGATCTTAGTGCAACTGGAGGCAATGGATCATATACTTGGGATAACAAAATAATTTCACAACCTTATACAGTGAATCCACAAAAAACAACAATATATAATGTTCAGAGTGGATCTTGTAATGCAAATGTTGTTGTTATTGTAAAAGATCCAGTAGCTATTATTAATCCAGAAAATGCTACAATAATAAATGGAGGAATAGTTACTATAGAGGGAACTCTATATACAAAAGATAATACTAATTTAATACCTGATAACCTTAATGCATTTGGTTATTATTGGCATTCAGATCCATTTGATGGAAAAGTTAATCAAAACATCAATCAAAATCTTTTAACAGTAATGCCTTCAGTAACTACAACATATACTCTTACTATACAAGATAATAATGGTTGTACAGCAACTAATAAAACAATTGTATATGTTAATAATAATTGTTCTGGTGATGTTAGTGCAATGATTAGTGGTTATAATCCATCTTATCATGGAGAACCAGATATTGTATATAATATTACTGTATCAAATATTAATGGGTTAAATCAAAATGCTAAAGGCAAATTAAGTATAGATTTTGATCCAAAATTATATTTTACTCAATTTTTCCAAATTCTAAATAATCAATTGAATTATTGTGACTATAATATGAATTCAATGTCACATATTGATCTTGATTATGATATTGATCCAAACTCATCAGCTATTTATCAATTAAAATTAAATAATGGAAGTTGGGGTCAACATAATACAAGACAGAATGACATATTAATCACAACTGTAACTGCATCAACAACTGATTCGAATACTATTGATTGTATTAATGACAACAATATATGTGTAGCTAAACAAACAGTTGATATTCCATGGGATCCGAATTTCAAAATTGTAAATCCTTCAGGTGATTGTAATTCACATTATGTATCAAAATCTGATACTTTGTATTATACAATTGAATTTGAAAATGAAGGAAATTACTGGGCTACAAATATTGCAATAAGAGATTCACTTGATATTAATTTAGATTTGAATTCATTTGAAATTGTAAAATCAGATCATAAGATTACTAATTATACTATCAATAATAATCTACTTACAATATCTTTTGACTCTATAATGCTTCCTTGGACAAGTTTGGATAAAGAACATTGTACAGGATATGTTATTTATAAAATAAAAGCTAAAGAAAACACCATTTCTGGAACAAAAATTAATAACAATGCAAATATCTATTTTGATTATAATGACCCAATTATAACTAATAAAGTATTTAATACTATTGTTGATAATTTTGTATACCCAACTGTAAATGCAGGAGCAGATGTTACAATAGCCAAAGGTAACACTACTAGATTATCAGCAAATGGTGGTCAAAAATTTTTCTGGAGTACAGGAGAAACATCTTCTGTAATTACTGTTAGTCCTTCAGTTACAACTACATATTATGTCTTTATAGATAATGATGGTTGTACTGCTAGTGATATGGTTGTTGTAAGTGTAATTGATTGTGATTCGATAGCTTCAGGAATCAGTTTCAGCAGAGATAAAACAATTTGCGCAGGAGAAAGTATAAATCTTACAGCATCCGGAGGAGAATATTATATATGGGAAATGGGAAATGAGCAATACTCAACTAAACAAAGTATTGAGGTTAGACCATCGATCAGTTCAAATTATATTGTGACTGTTAAAAAACAAAATGTATGTAAATATATTGATACTATTAGGGTATATGTAAATCCATTACCTTTATTATCCACAGGTTCCGATTTACCAATTTGTACAGGACAAGTTGCAAAAATAACAGCATTTGGTGCCAATACATATATTTGGAATAATGGATTTGCCGGTGCAAGTCTGTGTATTACACCTTTGGAAACAACAAGTTATACAGTAACAGGAACTGATTTAAATGGTTGTTCAGCATCAAATTCAGTTATTGTAACAGTAAATCCTTTACCATTTGTCAGTACCGGTTCAGATCTTACAATTTGCAATGGTAGCTCTACTATGCTTTCTGCCTATGGTGCAAACACATATACTTGGAATTCAGGTAAATGCACAGATGCCGCATGCAATTTATCTGTTGTTTCTCCAACAACAACTACAACTTACACGGTAACCGGATCTGATTTAAATGGATGCACAGCAAGTGAAGATGTTATTGTTAATGTAATAACTGTATCTCTTAACTTGGGTTCTGACAAAACAATATGTAATGGAAGTTCAAATTCTCTTACTTTATCTGGAGGAAAAACTTATAGCTGGAGTAACGGATCGGATGAAGGCTATCTGAATGTCACAAATATTAATGGAGACACTGCAATTATTGTGTATCCTAAGCAGACTACTTCATATATTGTGACAGGCTACAAGAAAGGTTGTTCGGCAACAGATGGTATTCTGATTACTGTAATTCGGGAAAAACCAAATGCCGGTTTACCTGAAAAGGTTGATATTTGCCTTGGAAGTAGTACTACTTTGACTGCATCGGGTGGAGTTTATTATACCTGGAATGATGATAAAGGAATATCCGGTACAAGTTCAACAACACATTCAATAACTGTAAGTCCTACACATACTACAGTATATAAGGTAACAATTACAGATCAAAATGGATGTACAGGAGAAGATCAGGTACAAGTTGAAGTTCATAAAGTAAATGCAAACGCAGGTGTTGATAAAGTTATTTGCAAAGGTGAAACTGTAAAACTGAAAGCTACCGGAGGAAGTTCGTATAGATGGACAATTTATGATGGACAATTTATTACTGACCAAACTGTTATTGTCAATCCGACTGTTACTTCTACATATTATCTGACAGCCTGGGATGTTGAAGGATGTACAGGTACAGATCAGTCTATTGTAACAGTTATTAATTGTAATAATAAAAGCAAATCAAATGATAGTGATTTGGATTTAGAAAGTAGTGATATAGCAGTTTCAGTTTATCCGAATCCAAATTCAGGATTATTTACTGTTAAAATTTCTCTAAGTAAAAAATCTGATGTAGATGTAAGTATGTATAATACCTTTGGAATAAAAGTTTATGAAAATATTTTACTTAATAAGGAAAAAACTTTTCAATTTGATGTTAACATAAAGAATGTTTCGCCAGGATTATACTTGCTTGTAATTGAGTTGAATAATGATATAAAAACTATTGAAGTAATGAAGCAATAAAACATTTCATACATTTTTTCCGCTTTAATCTTAAAGCTTCTTTAAGTGTAATTTTTGTTATTTCATGATTACATTCAATTAATCCTTCGCAGTTTGATGTTTTGTGGTAAGCATATGCATATGGACTTTGGCAAATGTAGACTATATTGGTATCTGATTGTGTGATTTGTGTCTGTTTTTCAGGAAAAATAAACGAAGGATTCTTCTCTATAGGCTGATTGCAGGAAAGAAATACTATTGGGAATAAAAGAATTAAGACTGTCGTAATGCGAAGCAAATGACAGCGTTGAAACAAGTATTTTGAAAATTTTATCATTTGATTGGTTTTTAATTTTACTTTTGTAACATACTGGAAAATAAATATTAATACTAGACAGGAGTGCTACCAATCCTGTCTGGATTATTAAAGCCTGAATAATTGATTTTTCAGGGAATAGACAATAAGTCCGGCTTTGTTGTGAGTGCCGGTTTTACGTAACAGTGAAGAGCGATAGTGTTCCACTGTTTTATAACTTAAATGCAATCGCTGTGCTATTTCCTTGCATGTTAGACCTTTACAGGTAAGTATTAATGTTTGTATTTCTCTGTAATTCAGGTCGGGAATTTCTTGCATAGTTGAAAGTTAAAAGTTGTTAAATGTTAGTTATTTTAGTCTTTTACCATTTTTTTGTTTTAATCTTATTTATGCAAAAAAAATGGTATGCAACTTAACTTATCCGTTCTGAGGCACTGCAATGCCTTGACTGCAAATAAGTTAGTGCACACCATATAGGTGCGTCTAACATATTATTCTCGCAGTCTTATATATTTGCAGTTTTCAGAAGAAGAATAAAAGTTATCGCTTTAAATTTTAATATTATGTGTAAAGAACGTTTCTGATATTGATATGACAAAAGTAAGAATAAATGTTGAATAGAAGATGATAACAAATAATAATATTAACTATAAAACATTTAGAAACTTTTTTAAAATTATTGTGCAACCGATTTCCACATCATGCACATCCATCATTTCTTTGCGTCCTTTACGATTAACCTTTGCGTGAAAATCATTGTAGAAATTCTTTTTTGTTATTAAATTCTACAATAATAAAGAAATTGAATAATTTAGTCTCCTTTAAAACTTTTTCCGGACAATAGTAATTTAAACTATTAAGATAGGTGATAATTGAAAAAATATAGATGATTAATCACGAGAAATATAGCAACTATCCCCATAGCTTAGAAATCTGAAATCATTTGAAAGAGCATAATTGTATATTCTTTTCCAGTCCGAACCTATAAATGCAGCAATTAGAAGAAGAAGTGTACTTTGTGGCTGATGAAAATTTGTAATAAGACCTTTAACAATTTTGAATTTATATCCTGGAACAATAAGAATTTCTGTTTGACCGGTGAGATTATCTAAAGAATTTTTGTCCATATAATCTAAAATTGCATTGAGAGAAGCTGATGCAGAAATATCTTTATCCAAATTTTCATATGCTTCCCATTGTGATATCATATGCAATGAAATATCTTTATTTAGAATGATCTTTTTCCCTAATTGATAGATACTTTCAAGTGTTCTGACAGATGTAGTCCCAACGGCAATAATGTTGTTGTTCAGATTTTTTAAAAGATTATTAATTGTCGTTTTATTTACAGAAAAATGTTCTGAATGCATAATATGTGTGCTTATAGTGGGTGAGGAAACTGGTTTAAATGTTCCTGCTCCAACATGAAGTGTCACATAGAAACTATTAATGTTATTTTTATTTATTTTTGCAATAACCTCATTGGTAAAGTGTAATCCTGCTGTAGGTGCAGCTACCGATCCTTCATATTGTGCGTATACTGTCTGGTAACGATTTTTGTCAATATTATCAGGAACCCTTTTTATATAAGGAGGTAAGGGAGTATTTCCGAAAATATTTATAATGTCTCCGAAATTCAGAGAAATATTGTCCCAGTTAAATTGAATAAGATATGCATTTTTTTCAGCTCCTTTTATTTCTACTGAAAGATTAAGTGTTTGGTTATTATCTGTGTTTATATTTTTAGAAAGAAATTTTCCATTCCATTTTTTTGCATTCCCGATAAAACATTTCCAGATACATCCTGAGCTTGCAGAAAAAGATTTTTCAATTTCAGTAAATGGGAAAAAAGGTTCAAGGCAAAAGATTTCTATTGTAGAACCTGATTCTTTTTGGAAAAGCATTCTTGCCTGAATTACTTTAGTATCATTGAAAACTAATGAACAACCTTTTTGTAAATAATCAGGAATGTTTCCAAAAATAGTCTCATTAATTTCCCCGTTTTTATATATGAGTAATTTTGATTTATCGCGCTGAATTAATGGAAATTGGGCAATTCTGTTTAATGGTAATTCGTAATTATATTCTGAAATATTTATGTCTTTGGGCGAAATCATTTAGTATTGTTGTATTTTATATTGTATGACATAGAAATGCCTGTATAATTAGGAGCTAATGATATATTTGCTTTGATTTTATTTGATGGTTTATTCATGTTTTTAACAACTAATTTACCTATTCCATATCCTAAAGCTGCACCAAAAAAGACATCTGATGCCCAATGATCATTATTATAGATTCTTGATATTCCAACCAGTGTTGCCAAAGAATATGATGTGAAAACCACAATAGGTTTGTCTTTATAACTCTCTGCAATAACTGTGAATAAGGAAAATGCTCCAATTGTATGACCGGAAGGAAATGAAGCATGATAATTCATGAATGGCCCTTTGAATGAAGAAGGTTTCGCAAATCCATTTTCTTCATATGGACGTTCCCTTCCTATAAAATATTTTGGAACTAATACTACTATTCCTGCAATACCAAATGCTTTTACTGCATTTAATGCAACTTTTTTTTCTTTTTGATCTGAAGTGAATGCTCCCAGACAATAAAGTGCTCCCATTGCAGGAATAGAATAAACTCCGCTTCCCCAGGGTTCAATAAAGTTTTTACAAATATTATCCAGACCTTTAGTTTGATTTCTTTGTGTAAGATCGTGAAAAAATTGATCCTGTGAATATATTAAACCCGTACCGGCAATTATCATCCCTGCGGAAATCCATTGATTCCCATCCCATTTGACAGGACTTGAAACTACATTACTCAGGTCAGTAAAACAAGATTTAACAAATTGACCATTAAATGAATATTTTGATGTATCTGATTGAGAGTATAAAGAATTTGAAAAAACTAAAAGTAAAATATAAAAAACAATCCATTTCATCATTCAAGTTTTTTTGCTTCATTCCAAAAGACATCCATTTCTGCTAAAGACATATCGTGAAGTGCTTTACCTGTATTTTTAGCTTGTGATTCAATATATTTAAATCTTCTAATAAATTTTTTATTTGTTTTTTCGAGAGCTGCATCTGGATTTACATTAATAAACCTTGAATAGTTAATTAATGCGAAAAGTAGGTCGCCAAATTCATCTTCAATTTTTTGACTTTCTGAATTTAACTTTATCTCCTGTTGCATCTCATTCATTTCTTCAATAACTTTATCCCAAACCTGTCCTGTATGTTCCCAGTCAAATCCTGCACCTCTGGCTTTTTCCTGTATCCTGTATGCTTTCACAATAGATGGAAGTGAAGGGGGAACACCTTCCAATACTGATTTATTCCCTTGTTTTAGTTTGATTTTTTCCCAGTTGATTTTTACCTGTTCATCTGTTTTGGCTTCTACATTGCCATATATATGAGGATGTCGGACTATAAGCTTTTCACATAAACTATCAATAACATCTTTTATATTGAAGGTGTTAGTTTCAGATGCAATTTTTGCGTAAAAAACTATATGTAAAAGTATATCTCCTAGTTCTTTTTTGATTTCATTCAGATCTTTTTCAACTATTGCATCGGCAAGTTCATAAGTTTCCTCAATTGTAAGATGACGAAGAGTTTCAAAAGTTTGTTTACTATCCCATGGGCATTTTTCCCGAAGTTCATCCATTATTTTAAGAAGCCTTCCAAAAGCAACTAATCTTTCATCCATATAAAATTTATTTTAATTGTTCGGCAAAGATAATTATTAATTGAAAATTGAATTTGATTTTCCAATTATTGATTTATATGAGATCCTTTAAAGAAGTCTTTTTTAAGATTTCGTATGTAGTATCACGTATATTTTTGAAAACAGTTCTTATTTTACATTCCTCTTCTTTCTGGCAATTTTCACATGGCTGATAAAATTTCTCTGAAACACATGGAAGAAGTGCAATAGGTCCCTCAATGGATCTTATAATATCCGACAAATTAATTTCTTCAGGCTTTTTTATCAGGTAATAGCCTCCGGCTTTGCCTATTCTACTGCCTAATATTCCTAATTTTTTAAGTTCAAGTAAGATCCCCTCAAGAAATCTTTGAGGTATTCCTTCGCTTTGAGCTATTTCGCTTATGAGAATTGGCCCTTTCCCATATTCACGTGCTAATTTTGCTAATGCCTGTAATGAATATTTTGTCTTTTTAGAAAGCATGAATTCTATTTATATTTCGGCTCCAAACCTACATAATTTCTATGACATAAAACATAATCATTGATTAATTATTATTAAATTGTTTAAAATCTATATCCTTAAAATTCAACTAGCAAACCTAATATTTTAAAGTATATTAATATTCTTTCAAATTTATGTTATAATTTCGTGCAATTTATGTAAAGTTATAATATTAGTTATAAATGTGGAATAAACTTGTTACTTTAATTTTACGTTACAGGGTTGCTAATCTGATTATGATAACACTGTTAACAGTTTTTATGGGTTATCATGCTCTTAAAGTTCAGTTATCATACGATCTTGTGAAAATGCTTCCCGGAACGGATTCAACAAACATAGAATATGATAATTTTAAGAAACTTTTCGGTGAAGATGGAAATGTATTTGTCGTAGGAATTAATGATAAGAAAATAAATAACTTGGATGTATTCAATGACTGGTATAATATTGGGAATAACATAAAGAGCATTAATGGAGTAGAGGAAGTGATTTCAATTGGGAGAATTTATAATCTTACTAAAAATGAAAATATAAAGAAATTTGAATTTAAAAAAATAATTAATAGTGTTCCTAAAACCCAAAATGAACTGGATAGTTTGCTGAAATTAACTAAATCTTTACCTTTTTATGAAGGCTTTGTATATAATAAAAACTCTGATGCAACTTTAATGCTTATAACATTGGATAAGAAAAAATTAAATACAAAGAACAGAGTTGCACTTATACAAAACATTAAACAATATTTTGAAAATTTTGAAAATAAAGATAATGTTAAAGTTCATTATTCAGGCTTACCATATATTAGAACTATAACTTCTTTAAAGGTTGAATCTGAGCTTAAGTTATTTATGATATTGGCAATTATAATTACTTCATTAATATTGCTTTTGATTTTTAAATCTGCAAAAGCAATAATATTTCCAATGATAATATTAATAATTAGTGTTATATGGGCATTAGGATCTCTTTCGCTTTTTGGTTACAAAATAACTATGCTTACTGGTATAATTCCTCCATTATTAATATTAATAGGTGTTGAAAATTGTATTTATATACTTAATAAATATCATATTGAGTATAAAAATCATGGGAATAAAATTAAAGCATTGACAAGAGTGATTCAAAGAACCGGGAAAGGTACATTTATGACAAATGCTACTACCGCATCCGGATTTATTACATTTGCGTTTACTCATAGTGCAGTTTTGGTAGAATTTGGGATAATTGCTACACTGAATATTATGCTCGAATATATGCTATCTATTTTCCTTGTTCCGATATTTTACAGTTTTCTGGCGCCTCCGAAAGAAAGACATATAAAACATCTTGAATATAAACTAATAGTGAATTATATTGAAAAGGTAGTTAATTTAGTATTGAAACACAGAAAAGCGGTTTATTTTGTTACGACTATATTAATAGTCGCTGGTATAATTGGAATGACAAAACTTACGACTACAGGAAATATAGTTGACGATATTCCAAAGAAAGACCCGATTTATCAGGACCTTATGTTTTTTGAAAGTAATTTCAAAGGAATAATGCCTTTTGAAATATCAATAGATACACAAAAGAAAAATGGTGTAATGAAATTATCTACAATACAAAAAATTCAGCAATTACAAGATACACTTTCAACGTATCCTGAATTTTCAAAACCATTGTCTTTAGCTGAAATAATTAAATCTGCAACCCAATCTTATTTTAATGGAAATGCATCAGAATACAGACTTCCGGATAGTCAGGAAGCAAATTTTATTTTGGCTTATATTCCAAAAATAAAGGGACAGAAAAATGCTATACATTCTTTGCTTGATAGCAATAAAAGAATAACGAGAATAAGTGTTCAGATGAAAAATATTGGTACTAATGAAATAAAGAGAATAAAAGAAAATCTTAAACCAAAAATCGACTCAATATTCAATCCGGCTAAATTCAAAGTTATTCTAACCGGAACAAGTGTGGTTTTCTTAAAAGGAACAGAATATCTTGTTGGCAATTTGATTGAGAGTATTTTTATCGCTATTGTAATAATTGCTATATTAATGGCGTTGTTATTCAGTTCTTTCAGAATGGTAATAGTTATTTTAATAACTAATTTGTTCCCTCAGTTACTAACTGCAGGTTTAATGGGTTATTTCGGAATTCATATAAAACCAACTACAATATTAATTTTTAGTATAGCTTATGGTATCTCTGTTGATAATGCAATTATATATTTATTGAGATACAGACATGAAATTAATACAAAAAAAACTAATATCTTTGATGCCGTTGTGATAACATTAAGAGAAGCGGGCCATAGTATGTTCTCATCTTCAGTTGTATTATTTTTAGGATTTGCGATATTTATTGCATCATCATTTGGAGGAACGGTATCATTGGGTATTTTGGTCTCTTTTACATTATTTGTCGCAATGTTTGCAAATTTTATTATTTTACCATCTTTAATTATTACATTTCATAAATCAATTGTGACAAAATCATTTGAAAAGCCTTTATTAAAAATGGAAGAAGAATTAGATTAAAAAAAAGAATTATGAAAGGAATTATTTTAGCCGGAGGTGCCGGAACAAGATTAAACCCCTTAACGCTTGCTATGAGTAAGCAAATGATGCCTATTTATGATAAACCTATGATATATTATCCGTTGTCGGTATTAATGATGACTGGAATTTCTGAAATTCTTATTATCTCAACTCCATATGATTTGCCTAATTTCAAAAAATTGCTTGGTAACGGGAAAGAATTAGGTTGTTCATTCAGTTATGCCGAACAACCTGTTCCTAACGGGCTCGCTCAGGCATTTGTTATTGGTGAAAAATTTATAGGTAATGATAAAGTAGCTCTTATTTTAGGTGATAATATATTTTATGGTACAGGATTTCAGCAGGTTCTTCAATCTAATAGTAACCCGGATGGTGGAGTAGTATTTGCTTATCATGTTTCTGACCCTGAAAGATATGGTGTAGTGGAATTTGACGGAAATTTAATAGCAAAATCAATTGAAGAAAAACCCGTTAAGCCAAAATCAAATTATGCTGTTCCCGGATTATATTTTTATGATAATTCTGTAGTTGAAATTGCAAAGAATATTCAACCAAGTTTAAGGGGAGAATATGAAATTACAGATGTTAATAAAGTATATCTTAACCAAAAGAAACTTAAAGTCGGAATTTTAGGTAGAGGCGTTGCATGGCTTGATACGGGTACTTTCAATTCTTTATTGCAGGCTTCTCAGTTTGTTCAGGTAATAGAGGAAAGACAGGGATTGAAAATTGGTTGTATAGAAGAAGTGGCATATAGAATGGGTTTTATTAATAAAGAACAACTTGAAAAAATAGCCCAACCTTTAATGAAGAGCGGATACGGAAAATATTTATTGAGCATAATTTAAAACTATATGACTAATATTTTAGTAACAGGAGGCGCAGGTTTTATAGCTAGTTCACTTGCATATAAGCTGGTTAGTAACACTGATAATTTTGTGGTAATTGTTGATAATCTTTCAACAGGAAATCTGAAAAATCTTCCATCAGAAAAAGATAATTGGCGATTTTTTAGATGTGATGTAAATAATTACAGGGAGATATCAGAAATAATGATGATGTTTAAATTTGATTTTGTTTTTCATTATGCTGCTGTAGTTGGTGTAAAACGAACTCAAAAGAATCCTGTTAGTGTTCTTAAAGATTTACATGGCGTTGAAAATATTCTTTTACTTTCAAAAAATACAAATGTTAAAAGAGTATTCTATTCATCATCATCAGAAGTATATGGAGAACCGGTAGAATTACCTCAAAATGAACAAACCACTCCTTTGAATTCAAGATTACCTTATGCAATTGTCAAAAATGCAGGAGAAGCATTTCTGAGATCATATAATAAAGAATTTGGTCTAAACTATACGATTTTTAGATTTTTTAATACGTATGGACCAAAACAAAGTCATCATTTTGTAATTTCAAAATTTATTAATAAAGCTTTAAATGATGAACCAATTACTATTTACGGCGATGGAAATCAAACAAGAACATTTTGTTACATCGATGATAATATTGATGCATGTCTTAATGCTTTTTATAGTAATCAGGAAATAAACAAGGTAATAAATATTGGTAGTGATAAAGAATTTACAATTTTAGAATTAGCAAATAAAATAGTGAAGAGCACTAATTCAAAATCAGAAATAATACATTTACCTCCTTTACCTGAAGGCGATATGACCAGACGCCTTCCTGATATTACCAGAATGAAAAAGCTTCTTATTAGAGAACCTGTAAGTTTAGATGATGGATTATTAAAAACAATTCCATATTTTGCGAAAGAAAATAAATTTATATAATTTTAATATTAATTATAATGTCTGACAGCCTGGTAATCATACCAACATATAATGAAAAGCCTAATATCGAAAAAATAATAAGAAAGGTTTTTTTGTTCGAAAAACAATTTGATATATTAATTATAGATGATGGTTCACCAGATGGAACAGCTGAAGTTGTAAAATTACTTATTCATGAATTCCCTGAAAAGTTATATCTTGAACAAAGAAGCGGAAAATTAGGATTGGGTACTGCATATATTCATGGTTTTAAATGGGCACTACAAAGAAATTATGGATATATATTTGAGATGGATGCAGACTTTTCTCATAATCCGGAAGATCTTATAAGATTGTACTATGCATGTGCAGTCGATGGCGCTGATATGTCAATTGGTTCGCGATATATAAAGGGAGTCAATGTAGTGAATTGGCCAATGAATAGAGTTTTGATGTCTTACTTTGCTTCTAAATATGTGAGATTCATTACAGGTATGAAAATTATGGATACAACTGCCGGATTTAAATGTTATACAAGAAAAGTACTTGAAACAATTGAATTTGACAAAATAAAATTTATGGGTTATGCTTTTCAAATAGAAATGAAATTTACAGCCTGGAAACATGGCTTTAAAATAGTTGAAGTTCCAATAATTTTTACTGATCGTACTGAGGGGGAATCTAAAATGAGTAGTGGAATCTTTAAAGAAGCCTTTTTCGGAGTCATTTCATTAAAATTGAAAAGTTGGTTCAGAAATTACGATGCAATTAAGTAAATAAGATTAATATTCGAATTCTTCTTTAATTTTATATAATCGATGAGAACCCTGATAAAAAATGCTAATATTATAAATGAAGGTAAAATTTTTTCAGGTGGATTAATTATTGAGAATGATACAATATTTGATATATTTGAGGGCGGAATAAATGAGTATAATTCTATGCATTTTGACAATATCATTAATGCTGAAAATAATTATCTTATTCCGGGAGTAATTGATGTTCATGTGCATTTTCGAGAACCTGGATTAACTCATAAAGCAGATATAGAAACAGAAAGTATTGCAGCAGTTGCAGGCGGAGTGACTTCTTTTATGGATATGCCAAATACTTTTCCACCAACAACTACTTTAGAACTATTAGAACAAAAATTTGAAACAGCAGAAAGAAAATCAGTAGCTAATTATTCTTTTTATCTTGGCGCGACAAATGACAATATTGATCAGATTCTAAAACTATCACCAGAGAAAATTTGTGGAGTGAAAGTCTTTATGGGTTCATCTACAGGTAATATGCTTGTTGATGATAATTCAATACTTAATAGAATCTTTTCTGAGTCACCTATCCTGATTTCTACCCATTGTGAGGATGAGAATATTATTAGAGAAAATCTCGAATATTATAAATCAAAATATCCCAATGGCATTCCGTTTGATAAGCATCCTGATATAAGAAGTGTAGAAGCATGTTTGAAATCAACTTCAAAAGCAATTGATCTGGCTCTAAAATATAATACAAGACTTCATGTTGCTCATTTGTCTACTTTAGAAGAAACAAAATTATTTGATAATAATAAAATACTTAAAGATAAAAGAATTACTGCCGAGGTATGTGTTCAATATTTATGGTTTGATAATAGGGATTATTATCATTTAGGTCCGTTTTTAAAAAGTAATCCGGCTATAAAAAGTATGAGAAATAAAAATGCTTTATTAAAAGCTTTACTTGAGAATAGAATTGACCTTATTGCGACTGACCATGCACCTCATACAATTGAAGAAAAAAACAATACATATCTTAAGTCACCTTCAGGTATTCCAATGATTCAACATTCTCTATTAGCTATGTTAGAGTTTTATCATAGAAGACAAATTAGTCTTCCGGTTATAGTTGATAAAATGTGCCATTCTCCTGCAATCTGTTTTAGTATTAAAAAACGTGGATTTATTAAAAAGGGTTATAAAGCTGATTTAAGTATAATAGATCTGAATAATTCATGGACTGTTGAACCAGATAATATCCTTTCTAAGTGTAAATGGTCTCCTTTTTCAGGGTTTACGTTTCAATCAAAAGTAATTCATACTTTTGTAAATGGAAATCATGTTTATAATAATGGGGTAGTTGATATTACAAAAAAAGGGGAGAGATTATATTTTTTAAGATAAAACTACAAATTCTAAAAGTATTTTTTTTGCTTTAAAAATTTGTAGTTTTTTAATAAATTTTAAATTAATTGATTATTTGCAATTTTCTTTTTCCAATTTAGAAGCTTCAGTATTTTCCAGTTCTTCTGCTTTGTGCCAATCCTGACAAGCTCCTTTTATATCATTTAAAGCTAGTTTTGCCAGACCTCTATTATAATATGCTTCACTATCACGTGGATTAAGGGATATTGTTTTATTAAAATCGTCAATAGCCTTTTTATAATCGCCTAAATCTTTAAATGCATTTGCTCTGTTGAAATAAGTATCCGGATCATTGGGGCTTAGTTCAAGTGCTTTGTTAAAATCTTCAATAGACCCTTTCTTATCACCAAGATCATATCTTGCATAACCTCTATTGTTATATGCCAATGCCAGATTAGGATTAATTTTTATTGCTTCATTCCAATCCTGAACAGCTTCATTTTTCTTTTCCATAGCATATTTAACCATTCCTCTGTTTATATATGCTTCTGCATAGTCCGGTTTAAGGGCAATTGCTTTTGTATACAATTTTATAGCTTTTTGTGAATTTCCCTGCTCATTATATATATTTCCAAGGTTATAATATGGTTTAACAAAATTAGGCTTAATTTGAATAGCTTTTTCATAATCTGCTATAGCCCCTTTCTTATCTCCTAATTTCTTTTTTGTTATAGCTCTGTTATTATATGCATCAGCAAAATCTGGTTTCAGTTCAATTGTTTTATTGTAATCAATAATCGCATCTTCATTATTACCAATTTCATTTCTGAGGTTGCCTCTGTTATAATATGCAAAATAATCATTTGGATTTAATTCGATTGATTTGTTAAAATCCTGTAATGCAGCCATCTTATTGCCAGCTTTAAACTTTTCAATACCGGAATTTAAAAACTGTTTTGACTGGTCTACTCCTTGAGCTAATGTATAAGATGAATACAAAATTATTCCCACAAAAATCAATAAAAACTTTTTCATTCTTTATGTATTATTACTTCATTAAATATTTTTAATTTGTACGAAGGATATTAATAAAAGGTTATAATTTTTTACTAATAAAAGAAATTATTAAGAAGTAAAGATAATTTTATATCTTTGCATATAATAGCAGGCTGGTCTATCGCTGCATAATTAATGGAGAGGAAAGTCCGGGCAACATAGAGCGCCATACTTCCTAACAGGAAGGTTCCATTTGAATGGAAACAGCAAGTGCCACAGAAAATAACCGCCTAAGTTTAATTTAAAACCGGTAAGGGTGAAAATGTGAGGTAAGAGCTCACAATTTTTGTTGGTAACAGCAAAATTGGGTAAACCTTATGGGTTGAAAGACCAAATATACCGGAGAATGAGGGCTGCTCGTCCGATTCCGGGGGGTAGGTTGATTGAGACTAAGTGTGAATTTAGTCCTAGATAAATGATAGAAAATACATTTAATTGCATTACAGAACCCGGCTTATAGGTCTGCTATTTTTTTATAACATTCCGAGTTGCAATAAAGCATCTTCCGACATCATATCTTTACTCCATGGAGGATCAAATACCAGATCTACCTGAACTTCATTTATACCCGTAATATCTTTGATTTTCTGATGAACTTCGATAGGAATTGTTTCTGCCATAGGGCATGATGGTGAAGTAAGAGTCATCTTTATATATGCATTACAATTTTCATCTACTCTAATCTCATAAATCAATCCAAGGTCATAAATATTTACAGGTATTTCAGGATCAAACACTGTTTTAAGTTCATCTACAATCTTCCCTTCAATAGCAAGATAATTTCCTTCCTGATTACATCCATTAGTATTCATATCAGGATTTTCAGCATATTCAGTTGCTTTATTAATCGCAGCTTTCAATGATTCCTTACATTTATCAGCATTATTCATTTTAATATCTTTGTTTTAATTCTTAGATTCTTATTACCTATAAAATATTTATTTTTTTATTTTGGTGCTGAATGCCAAAGCATAAAATTTCATTTGTTTTATCATAGATAATAACCCATTAGCTCTTGTAGGTGATAAGTGTTCTTTAAGTCCTATCTTGTCAATAAATGTTGTATCTGCTGAAAGTATTTCATCCGGGGTATGTCCGGAAAAAACCCTTATAAGCAGGGAAACAATACCTTTGGTTATTAAAGCATCACTTTCAGCTGTAAATACTACTTTCCCTTCTGAAAGGGATGCATTTAACCATACTCTTGACTGACATCCATTTATAAGGTTTTCATCTGTTTTGAATTGTTCATTTATTACAGGTAAACTTTTAGCTAAGTTTATAAGGTAATCATATTTCCCCATCCAATCGTCAAAGAATGCAAATTCTTCAATAATTTCTTCCTGTATTTCTTTTATAGATTTGGTTTCCATAAACATTTTTATTCTAACATCTGTTTAACTTTTTTGATACCGTCTATCATAATATCAATTTCTTCAAAAGTATTATAAAAAGCATAAGATGCTCTTATTAGTCCCGGAATATTATAATGATTCATTATCGGTTGAGTACATAAGTGTCCGGTTCTGACTGCAACTCCAAGTTGGTCTAATAGTATTCCAATATCATACGGATGAATATTCCCTATATTAAAAGATGTAATAGCTGATTTTTGTCTTGCATTACCATATATCTTCATACCATTGATAGAGATAAGTTTTTCTGTTGCATAATTTAAAAGTTCGTTTTCATATTCAGCAATTTTTTCAATTCCAATAGATTTTATGTATTCTATAGCTTTGGCAAGACCAATAGCACCGCTTATATCTGGAGTACCTGCCTCAAATTTGAATGGAAGCCCTTTAAATGTTGTTTTTTCAAATGTTACTGTATCAATCATTTCTCCTCCTGATTGATATGGAGGCATAGCATTTAAAAATTGTTCTTTACCATATAAAACCCCAATGCCGGTTGGACCTAAAATTTTATGGCCTGAGAAACAATAAAAGTCGCAATCCAGATCATTCACATCTATTTTTATATGTGATGCAGATTGAGCACCATCTATTAATACTGGTATGCTTTTTTTATGGGATATTTCAATTATCTCTTTAATAGGGTTTATTGTTCCTAATGAATTTGATATGTGATTAATGGCAACAATCTTTGTTTTAGGTGTTATAAGTTTTTTAAAATTTTCAATTGAAATTTCAGCATTATCATCAAAAGAAAGAACACGTAGTATAGCTTTCTTTTCTTCTGCAATTATTTGCCATGGAACAATATTAGAATGGTGTTCCATTTCTGAAATAATAATTTCGTCTCCATCAGTTATAAATTTTTTCCCAAAAGATGAAGCTACCAGATTTATAGATTCTGTTGTTCCTCTTGTAAAAATTATTTCATGAGATTTGGATGCATTTATAAATTTCTGTATAGTTATTCTTGATTCTTCAAATTTTGTCGTTGCTATCTGGCTAAGATGATGTACTCCTCTATGAATGTTGCTGTTTTGTTCTGTATAGAATTTATTTAATGCTTCAATTACCTGAATTGGTTTTTGAGTTGTAGCTGCATTATCGAAATAGACTAATTGCTTGCCATTAACTTTTTGTTCAAGGATTGGAAAATCTTTTCTTATTTTAATAATATCTAAAATCATTTTAATAAGCTTATAAAATGGAATCCATTTTTAATTTGTTAAATACTTGATGTTTAATGGACTGTTTTAATTCGTCTATTTTTACTGAATTTATTATGTCTGATATAAATGCATACATTAATAGTGATTTTGCTTTATCTTTATCAATGCCTCTTGAACGTAAATAAAACATTGCTTCCTGATCCAATTGCCCTACTGTAGCTCCATGGCTGCATTTCACATCATCTGCATATATTTCTAAGTGAGGCTGTGTATTTATTTTAGCAGCATCAGAAAGGAGAATATTTTTGTTTGCCTGGAAAGCATTTGTCTTTTGTGAATCTTTTCTAACCATTATTTTACCGTCAAATACACCTGTAGAAGTGTCTTTTAAAATACCTTTATAAAGCTCATTACTCGAACAATTTGATTTTGCATGGTCAATATATGTGTGATTATCAATATGCTTGTTGCTATCAATAATGTACAATCCGTTTAGAAATATTTCTGTATTTTCCCCATTTAACAGTACATTTGAGTTATTTCTTATCAAGCCGCCATTAAGACTGATCGTATTTAAATTTACGCTACTTTCTTTTGCCTGTATAATTTCAGTATTATTTATCTGAAATGAATGTTCGTTTTCATTTTGCAGCTTATAATATTCTATATTTGAATTTTCCTGTGCAAAAACTGTGGTAAATGAGTTTGTAAATGAATTATTTTTATTAGATAATGATATATAAGATTCAATTATTTTTAATTGCGAATTTTTTTCTGCAATAATAATGTTTCTTGTTTGAGATAATGAATTACTGATTTCAGAATCATTAATATAAATAAGCTGAATTGGTTTATCGGAAATATAATTCTCAGGTAAATATATGAAAGCTCCATCGACTGAGTATGCTGCATTAATAAGAGCAAATATATTATTGGGTTCCGGAAGACAGTTTAAATATTTATTAATGATTTCATTTTGCAATAATTTCCCTTTTGAAATATTTCCTATAAATAATTTGTTATCCGTAATATTTGATAAATCTTCATAGAGTATTCCATTTATAAAAACGAGTACTATTGAATCAAGATTTTTAATGATTTTTTTCTCAATTTGTATATCCTCGCTGGTTACTTTATTTTTAATAATATTAAAATCAAGACTTAATAAAGGAGTTAAATCCGTGAATCTCCAATCTTCATTTTTAATGTCGGGAAAACTAAGATCATTTATTTTTTTTATGAACGATTTTCTTTTGTTTTCGGAAAAGATTGAGTCTGAAGTTAAAGATAGATTTTTTAGAAATCTTTGTTTTATATCATTGGGTTTATTCATATGCTAAAATAATAAAATACTATTTTATCCAGTCGTATCCTTTTTCTTCAAGTTCTAATGCGAGTGATTTATCTCCTGTTTTAACTATCTTTCCATCATATAATATATGAACAAAATCAGGAACAATATAATCAAGAAGTCTTTGATAATGTGTTATAACAAGAAATGCATTATCTTTAGTTCTAAGGCTGTTAACTCCATTGGCTACAACGCGAAGAGCATCAATATCAAGCCCTGAATCTGTTTCATCTAATATTGATAGTTTAGGTTCAAGCATAGCCATCTGAAAAATCTCATTTTTCTTTTTCTCGCCCCCTGAAAATCCTTCATTTAGTGATCTGTTTGTTAACTTGGATGTAATTTCAACAACTTTTTGTTTTTCTTTCATTAATTTTAGAAAATCAGATGGAGAAAGAGGATCAAGTCCCAAATGTTTTCTTTTCGCATCCATAGCGGCTTTTAGAAAATTAACAATGCTTACTCCCGGAATTTCAACAGGATATTGCATTGCTAGAAAGATTCCTTCTCTTGAACGTATTTCTGCCGGTAATTCAAGAAGGTTTTTTCCATTATAAATAACTTCTCCTGCTGTAACTTCAAAAATTTCTCTTCCCGCAAGTACAGATGAAAGTGTGCTTTTCCCTGAGCCGTTAGGACCCATAATAGCATGAATTTCTCCTGCTTTTATTTCTAAATCAATACCTTTTAGAATCTCTTTGTTGTTTATTGATGCACAGAGTCCTTTTATAGATAACATATTAATTTGTTTAATTTGATACGGTTAATTTTTTTGTTTTTATTAAATAGAGTTATTTAAAAAATTCAAATTGCAAATGTACAAATAAAATTCAAGTATTATTGAACGGTTATTCTAATTTAAAAGTATTTAAACAGAATCCATAATTAATAGAAAATTATTTGATTTAATAAAATTTTATACCTTTGTAATAATATTAAAATGATGAGGAATTTATTTGATGAGGATAAGTAGATATATATTATTTATGGTATTTTGTATCTCCATTTCATTTTTATTATCAGGATGTAAAAAAATCATGGAAGGGGATATTGTCGGTACTTGGAAAAGTGTAGATTTGGTACACCCTCAGGCTTCTTCTGAAATAATTTGGGAATTTACAAAAGAAAATAATTTTATTGTAACTGTTAAGAATAAAAACTCTAATATATCAACCACTTACTTTAGAAGCAGGTATTCTGTTATATGGGAAGGTTCAAAAACTGTTGCAAAAATCTCAGGTAATGATTCATATTATTCCAGATCCTGGATTATAAAAGATATGAATGAAGATATATTAGTCCTATTCAATAACGATAAAGGTAATTATTCTTTGGAAGAATTTTCTAAAATCAAATGATTTCTTATTATTTTTTGAAAAAAATATAACTTGTCCAAAATCAAAACTTCTTTTTTTTGTCAAAATTGTGGAGCTCAATCAACTAAATGGATAGGGCGTTGTCCTTCATGTGGTCAATGGAATACTTATGTTGAAGAATTAATTCAAAAAGATTCAGATGATAAATTATGGCATGGAAATAATTCAATTATTCAAAGTAAACCTAAACTAATTAATGAAATAAATATTGATGAAACTCCAAGAATTGATACATATAATATTGAATTAAACAGAGTACTTGGAGGAGGGCTTGTGCCTGGTTCAGTTATTCTTGTTGGAGGTGAACCGGGAATTGGAAAATCAACATTAATGCTTCAAATTGCTCTTAATCTTAAGAATAAGAAAATTTTATATATTTCAGGTGAAGAAAGTGAACTGCAAATAAAAATGAGAGCTGAACGTTTGGGAAAGGTTAAATCAAATTGCTATATTCTTACTGAGACTCAAACTCAAAATATTTTTCAACATATTGATTCTATAAATCCGGATATACTGATAATAGATTCGATTCAAACTTTAAATTCTAATAATATAGAATCATCCGCTGGTAGTGTATCTCAAATTAAAGAATGTACTACCGAGTTATTACGTTTTGCTAAAGAAACTTCTGTCCCTGTCTTTCTGATAGGTCATATAACAAAAGATGGTAGTATTGCCGGACCAAAAATCCTTGAGCATATTGTTGATACAGTTCTTCATTTTGAAGGTGATCAAAATCATATATACAGAATCCTTCGAGCTAATAAAAACAGATATGGCTCAACTTCTGAAATAGGTATTTATGAAATGCATAATAATGGTTTAGCTGAAGTTAATAATCCATCTGAAATGCTAATACCTCAAAGAGAAGAACAGCTTAGTGGTACTGCTATTTCTGCTACTGTGGAAGGAATAAGACCAATATTAATTGAAGTTCAGGCCCTTGTAACTTCTGCAACATATGGTACTCCTCAGCGTTCTTCAACAGGTTTCGATTTAAGAAGATTGGGTATGTTACTGGCAGTTTTAGAGAAAAGATGCGGATTTAGATTGGGTATTAAGGATATTTTCCTTAATATTGCGGGTGGTTTAAAGGTTGATGACCCTGCTATAGATTTAGCTGTAATTTCTGCAATTCTGTCTTCTGGCGAAGATATCTCAATAAATTCAAAAATATGTTTTGCTGCTGAAGTTGGTTTATCTGGTGAAATTAGACCTGTAAACAGGATAGATCAAAGAATCTCAGAAGCTGAAAAACTTGGTTTTGAAAAGATTTGCATTTCTAGATATAATATCAAGGGTATTATGAAAAAATCTTTTAAAATCGAATTAGTTGAAATAAGAAAAATCGAAGAATTATATAAATATTTATTTACTTAATATGATGAATGAAAATATTATTTCAATTGAAAATATGGAATTCTATTCTTATCATGGATGTTTTAAAGAAGAGAAGATTATAGGAAATAAATTTATTGTTTCAATTGATATGGAAACCGATTTTAATAAATCCGCATTGGAAGATGATATTAATTTAACAGTCAATTATCAAACAGTTTATGAGATAATTAAACGTGAAATGGATATTAAATCCAATATTATTGAAAATGTTGCTAAAAGAATTATTAATTCAATATTTGATGAATTTAAAATGATAAAATATATAAATCTTGTAGTTTCCAAATTAAATCCTCCGATTGGTGGTAAAATTGAAAAAGTATCTGTAAGAATTATAGAAAAAAGAGTAAAATAAATAATTAAAAAGTATCTAAAATAAAAAAACCTCAAAGTTTTTACACGATGAGGTTTTTTTATTGTTTTTTTTATATCATCAGAATCCGACTGGACTACCTACACGTATCATTGCACATCTGAAACCAATATAATCTGTAGATTGATTTTCATCAAGGAATCTTCTATTTCCCGGACTCATCCAATAAGCTCTGTCTTTCCACGATCCTCCTTTATAAACTCTGGCTTTATCATTAATCATTGAAGTCAATCCATAATCATACATAAGTTTTCCTTCTTTTTCTTTTTCCTCTGAAATACCTTCATCTTTATATGATATACTTGAAAATTTATCACCATCTATGTAATTGATATTATCTGCCTGTCTGTAATTTCTTCGTTCGCTAAGTTTTTTATCATTCTGTTCATCAACAGGATCCATAATTATTCTACCTAAACTATCTTTTTCAACTATTTCTCCTTCTTCACCTCTTCTCTGTGTTTTAAATACGTTTCCTCTGAATCCTCTGAAATCATTAAAATCTTCAACTGATAAAGGTCTGTAAACATCCATTACCCATTCACTAACATTACCAGCCATGTTATATAAACCGTAATCATTTGGCCAGTATGAAGTAACTGGAGCTGTAATATCAGCATTATCGTTTAGTCTACCTGCAACACCCATCATGTCACCTCGTCCTCTTTTGAAATTGGCCATCATTTCACCAAGCATTTTAGGATCACTATTTCTGACAACATGCCCATTCCATGGGTATAGTCTTCTTTCAGCAACATTTTCATATATTGTGTTTCCGATTAATCCAACAGCAGCATATTCCCATTCTTGTTCTGTAGGTAATCTGTAGCTAGGCAAAAGAATACCATCTTCCATTTTTACTGGTCTTGTTCCTGCTCCATTCGGATTTAAATCCTGAAGATTATCTTTTACAGATCCTTCATATTGACCGGCAAGATATGCAGCAGTATTAAAATTATCTTCATTTTGCTGGTCAGGATTTACATTTAATACTCCCTCTCTGATAAGAATGTATTCATTTACCCTGTCAGTACGCCATGCACAATAATCGGTTGCTTGTACCCAACTAACACCTACAACCGGATATTCCCTGTAAGCCGGATGACGTAAATACAGTTCCATGAGAGGCTCATTGTATGCTAATTTATCTCGCCAAACCAATGTATCAGGAACAGATTTTTTATATACTTCAGGATAATCAACATATACCCTGTTAATCCAATATAAATATTCAAGATAATCCAGATTACGTATTTCTGTTTGATCCATATAAAATGAAGAAACTGTAGCTCTTCTTGGAACATTGTTCCAATCATAAAGAACATCCTGTTCAGTTCTCCCCATAGCAAAAGTTCCACCTTCTATAAGTACAAGTCCCGGTCCTGTTTCCTGTTCAAGATAAGGTACTACCTGAAATCCTCCATTCTTAGGATTATTATATTCCCATCCGGTAGTCATTGATTGTTCTTTTCTGCATGCGCAAAAGAAAATTATTGAAATAAAAAGGATAAATTTTAATTTATTTTTCATTTTCTGTATATAAGTAAAATATATTAAAATGATGGACAACTAATTGCTCTTAATTTTTTCTTCTTAGGTCTGCATTCAAACTGAATTCCAAGGGATAATTCATGAGCACCTCCTGATGCATTACTTAGTTTGGAAACAGTAAGATCATAACTATATCCAACTTTAAACATACCCTGTTGAACACCGATAAGTGCTATTAATGCATCAGGATTGTCAACAGTATGTCTAAACCATAAACCTCCTACCATTGGATATTTGTTAAAATAAAAACCATAGTTAATTTGCTTGAAATCTCTTTGTTGCATATAAAGAATATTAGGGGAAATTGTAGGATCATTCAGCTTTCTTTTTCCTTTTCTTTTTTTTAAGCCAAGAACAGCACCACCGTGAACAGTTATTCTCATTGGTAATTTACTGTCATCCATAAATCCTTCCTGTGGTTGTGTCATATGGCTGAATGAAATACCTGCGAAATAATTTTCACTATATCCTAAAAATCCTGATGTGAAATCTACATAACCTTTACTTAATTGAGGTTGTGTTTCTTGTGTTTTATATATAAATCCATCTTTCTCATTAATCATATCTCCGAAAGTTAATTTTCCCCAGTCAAGTTTTTTCTGAAAGTAGGAAGCTTCAAGTGAAGCATGCATAGAAAAAGTTCTGGAAACGACAAGACGGTATGAATACATTACGTTAAGATTAATAGTATTTATCGTTCCCTGACCGGCACGGTCGTCCAGTACTGAAACTCCAAGTCCTCCTGAAATTGCTTCAATATATTGATCGTAAGAAGCATTATAAGTAACAAAAGTACCTGGTAGTGCCGGCCATTGATTTCTATAATTAAGTACAACTCTGGGGCACATAGTTGTACCTGCAAAAGCCGGATTTAAATATAAAGGATTAGCATAGAATTGAGAGAATTCAGGATCCTGTGCGTATGTTAAACTTCCACATAATGAGAGGAATATAACTATAATTAAAAGTATCTTCTTTATCATAACCTTTATTTTAATGCACCACAATAATACGATTTATTTTTGATATAGTTACAATTTTTTATTCAGAAGTTAATTTTAATGCTGTTTTGACGGATATTCTTTTCCCGTCTTTATAGCAAATAACAAATGAATCGATGTTTCTTTTTCTTAAATTATCGCAATATTGTCTTGCTCCCTTATATGTTGAAAATGATCCGACATAATATTTATATGTGCCTTGATATCGCTCTATGTAAATATTGTCTTCAATACCATATTTGTCAAGGAAATATTTTTTAGATTCTTTGTTATTTAATGATGCTAATTGTACTCTGTATACAATATTTCCTCCTACTTCGGTTGGCTTTTCTTCATTAAATCCACTTGGGAGAATTATTCGTTTATCTTCTTTATATGTGACAATAAATGATTTGACATTTTTTTCATTTCTGATTTTCTTGTTGAATTCTTTAGCTTCATCTAAAGTTTTAAATCCAACAGAATATTTATAGCCGTTTTCATATGTATCAACAATAATATCATCTTCGTTTAAATTAAATTTTTGTGCGTAATATTTTTTTGAATTCCCATTCTTAACTGCTCCGATTTGTACTTTATATTGGAACGTGTAATCAATAATATTCTTCTTTCTTTTTGCTTTTTTCCCTTCAGGAGAAATTTTCTTCCCTTCTGCAATAAGCTTTTTTTCTTCAGGAGTAAGCTGTTGTCCTTCAATTTCTTCTTTCTGCTTTTTTACTAAATCTTTAAGTGTTAGTCCGGCTGTATTTAATGAATCATTAAATGTATAAGTAAATGTCGTTTTTATAGTATCTTTTGGACCTATTGTATCAAGTACAACTGTTGTATCGTTTAATATAAAATCTTTAAGTTTAGGTCTCTCCTTAGTTTTCCCACTTAAGTTATATTTTAGAGATACTGCAGAATAGATATATTTATCGACTCCCTTTTCTTTATATCCATCAAGGTTGTCTGTACTTGTGAAATAATATATTGAATAAATATTTGATTCAAATTTATCGGAAAGTTTAAATTTTATACCTATCCCAAGAGGAAATGTAAATGTGTTATGCTTGTATGCATTAGTTGAATCCAGTTTTGTTTCGTAATTATAATCTCTTTTTAACGTGTTACCTAAATTGGGATTATCATAATCTTCAGATCTATCTTTTATGCTTCCGTCATTCCAATAAAAATATTTTCTGTTTTTGCTATCTTTTAGGTCTCCCTTGGAATTAAAACCCATAAACCCGATTCCTGTAAAAACATATGGTGCAAATCTTGATTTCTTTCTTAATAATAAATCATTATCAAAGTGATATATAACATTAAATTCACCTTGATATATATTTGTAAGAAAGTTATAATGTTGAAAATTTTTAATAAAATCTTTTTCGCAAAGTTGCCCATATAGCCCATTAATAGAAAGTCCTAAAAAGTTTCCAAATCTTTTTTCTACTCCAATATTAATTCCAAAATTATGATTACCTATACTCAAAATATTTTCTCTGTAGGGATGCAGTTCTCCTCTGTATGATGCTATTCCAACGCCAAAAATGATTGATGGAAGCTTGTATTTATCGTATCCGGATTTTGTACTGTCTTTTAAACTATATGCGTTTGTATTCTGAGAATGTGCACTTAAAGAGGTAAGCATATATAGTATTGAGAATAAAATAACCAGTATAAAATTTTTCATAAATATATATTTAATTCAAAATCCGTGTTTGATCTTTTAAAATAGGTTCAAATATACAAGTAATTTATAAAACACTATCATTATTACGTAAAAAAAAATAAAATAGTTTTTAAAAAGAAAATATTTTAAAATTAAAAGCCTGTTCAATCCAGGCTTTTAATTAATCATTTTATATCCCGAATTCTTTTTTTATTTTATCAACATAGTCTAATTTTTCCCATGAGAAAAATTCAACTTCTTTTGTGGTTTTAATCCCATTATGCATTACTTCAACATTCTTTTTAAATGGAGTTCTGCCAAAATGGCCGTAAGAAGCCGTTTCCAGAAAAATAGGATTTTTTAATCCAAATCGTTTAATTATTGCACTTGGTCTGAGGTCAAATATATTATTTAATTTTTCTGCTATT
The DNA here is from genome assembly GCA_030706235.1 of Bacteroidota bacterium. Lineage (GTDB taxonomy): Bacteria > Bacteroidota > Bacteroidia > Bacteroidales > GWE2-29-8 > JAUZOY01. The sequence goes on from JAUZOY010000002.1 coordinate 34,902, forward strand.
TGGCTATCAGAAAGTTTTAAATGAGATGTCCCATATGTATTTATATAAAGACCAACCGGCTGAGCAATTCCAATTGCATAAGCAACTTGTACCAATACTTCATCCGCAATACCTGAAGCTACTAAATTTTTTGCAATATGTCTTGTTGCATAAGCTGCTGATCTGTCAACTTTTGATGAATCTTTTCCTGAAAAAGCACCACCTCCGTGTGCTCCTCTGCCGCCGTAAGTATCAACAATTATTTTTCTGCCTGTTAGTCCGGAATCTCCATGAGGACCACCGATTACAAATTTACCTGTTGGATTAACAAATAATTTATAATCATTTCTAAATAATTCTCTGGTTCTTCCAGGTAATAGTTTTTTTACTCTCGGAATAAGAATTTTTTCAACATCTTCTTTAATTTTATTCTGCATTGCTGTTTCTGCAATTTTTTCAGCTTCTTTTACTTCTGATGTCGGAGTTATAAATTCATCATGTTGTGTAGAAATAACAATAGTATCAATTCTTTTGGGTTCCCCATTATCATCATATTCAATTGTTACCTGAGATTTTGAGTCAGGTCTCAAATATTTCATTTCTTTCCCTTCTCTTCTGATAACTGAAAGTTCATGAAGAAATATATGTGACAGTTCTATTGATAATGGCATATATTCGTCAGTTTCCTTACATGCATAACCAAACATCATACCCTGATCGCCGGCACCTTGTTCTTCTTCTTTTTCTCTTTCAACACCCTGATTAATATCTGAAGATTGTTCATGAATTGCAGATAATACTCCACAAGATTCAGCCTCAAATTTATAATCTGATTTTGTATATCCGATTTTTTTTATTACATTTCGAACGGTTTTTTGTATATCTACATAACCATTAGTTTTAACTTCGCCTGCACAAACCACGAGACCTGTAGTAACAAGAGTTTCGCATGCTACTTTTGATTCCGGATCTGTCTTTAAAAATTCGTCTAATAATGCATCGGATATCTGATCTGCAACTTTATCTGGGTGTCCTTCTGAAACTGATTCAGATGTAAATAAATATGCCATTTTCTTAGATTTTTTGAATATTTTGATTAGTGATTTTTATTATTATTAAATGAAAAATTCAAATTTTTTGCCAAAATTATAAATTTAATTTGAATATTTTGAAAATTATTTTGTGAGTGATTGAAATAGATCTTCAATGCTTTGTTCTTCTTTATGCATAGATAAAACTTTAATATTATTTTTAACTGCGAATTGAAATAATTCAGGTCTTATATCAATATCGCCCATTGATATTATTTTCCATGTAAAAGGGTTAACCTGAATTATTTGTTTAATTCCTTTGATTGAGTTTAATGATTTTAACATTATTTCTTTATCAAATTCGACATGAATTATTACAGATTCCTGCGATTTACTGACTTCTTTATAATTTTTATTTGCTACTATTTTCCCTTTATTAATAATTATTATTCTGTCGCATACTGCTTCAACTTCCTGCATAATATGGGTTGATAATATTACGGTTTTTTCTTTGCCAAGGGATTTGATCAGATTTCTTATTTCAATAATTTGATTTGGATCAAGTCCGGAAGTGGGTTCATCAAGAATTAAAACTCTTGGATTATGGATCAGTGCTTGTGCAAGTCCTACTCTTTGGCGGAAACCCTTAGAAAGGGCTCCGATTTTTTTTTTGCTTTCTGAGCCTAGTCCGGTTATGTCAACCATTTCTTCAACTCTTTTTTTTGTGTCTTTTTTACTGATTTTATATATTCCAGCAATAAATTCCAGGTATTCCCTGACATACATTTCTAAATATAATGGATTGTTTTCTGGAAGATAACCAATACATTTTCTGACTTCTAATGGATTTTCTACAACATCAAATCCACATACTTTTACATCTCCTGATGTTTGTGGTATAAAACAGGTGATGATTTTCATCATTGTTGATTTTCCAGCACCATTTGGCCCTATAAGTCCTGTTATCTCTCCTTTTTTTGTCTCAAAATTTACATTGTCAAGTGCTTTCTGTTCACCATAAAGCTTTGTGACATTAACTACTGATATCGACATTCTTTAATTTTTAATAAAACTATGCAAACCTACTGATTTTTTTTGACTCTTTAATATTAATTTCTATATGATAATATATGCAAATTTCTTTGATTTTGTAAATAAAATATTGCAATTTGTAAGGTCATTAAATAAAAAATTCTTATTTTTACAAAATGAATTGTAAAAATTTAATATGGAATAAAAAATTGTAATACATTAAATTATGAAATATATAAGATTGCTGTTTTTGATTGGAATAGTAACTTTTTTTACTACTTGTAAGAAAGATACATTGAATAATATATTAAATCAGGGATTGTCGCAGGAAGATGCCGTTAACGGTCTAAAGGATGCATTGAAAGTGGGTACCGGTAATACTGTATCTCTTGTTTCTATTATAAATGGATATTATGGAAATTCATTAATTAAAATTCCATTCCCGGAGGATGCAACTTTTATTGTCAATGCTGTAAATACATATATTCCAACTGCCAATCCCTTAATTGATACTTTAGTTTTAAAATTGAACAGAGCTGCTGAAAATGCTGCAATAAAAGCAAAGCCGATATTTATAAATGCAATTACCGGAATGACCATTGGTGATGCATTTTCAATCCTAAAGGGTGGTGATACTGCTGCTACACACTACCTTAGAATTAATACCTATTCAAATTTATTTTCCACTTTCAAACCTGATATAGATAGTTCTCTGACTAATGTAGGTGCAACTCAAATTTGGAAAGAAGTAACGACTTACTATAATAGTATTCCTGATATTCCATATGTTTTTACTAAGCAACAAATTAATACAGATTTACCAGCTTATACAACAGGGAAAGCATTAAAAGGATTATTTCTTCTAATTGGGAATGAAGAAAAAAGTATCAGAAAAGATCCTGCAAAAAGAGTGGATGATTTATTAAAGAAGGTTTTTTCTGAAGAAAATACAACGCCTTGATAAATAATAATTACGTGTAATATTTTTAGAAGTAATAAAATATAATTAAAAAATCAAATGTTAAATACAATATTAAATCATAGATCAATAAGAAAATATAAGGATATACCTGTAAGTGAAGAAATTCTGAGCAAAATTCTTAATGCAGGAATGAGAGCTGCAACTACCGGAAATATGCAGGTTTACAGTATTATTGTTACAAAAGATACTGAAATGAAGAAGAAATTATGGGAATTTCATTTCAAACAAAACATGATTCTTGAAGCACCTTTAGTTTTGACTTTTTTTGCAGATTTTAACCGTTTTAACAAATGGTGCAAAGCGAGAAATGCTGAACCTGGATATAATAATTTTCTATCGTTTGTTACTGCTGCTATTGATGCTTTGCTTGCTGCTCAAAATGTTTGTATTGCAGCTGAAAGTTTTGGCTTGGGGACCTGCTATCTTGGTACAACTACTTATCAGGCAGCAAAACTTATTGATTTTTTTAAATGTCCTAAAGATGTAGTGCCAATAACGACTTTGGTTATAGGTTATCCAAATGAAAATCCGGAATTAACTGACAGATTACCTGCAAAGGGCGTAATTCATAATGAAATGTATAATGACTATTCTATAGATGATATTAATAGTATATATTCTGAAAAAGAATCACTTGCCTCGACAAAGGAATTAATAGAAATTAATCAACTTGAAAATCTGGCACAGATATTTACAAATAAAAGATATCCTAAAAAAGATAATGAATTTTTCTCTGAAGAATTATTAAAAGTATTGAAGAATCAGGGGTATTTATAATTTATAAATAGATATGGCTTGCTATTATTATATGCTTAAATCAGTATTTATATAAATTTTACTAAAGAAAGTAATAGAAAATAATATATCGCCTGAGATTGATATTAAAAAAATATTATGATGCTATTTGTGACAAATTATTAACTTTTCCCTCTTTAAAATATTTTTTTTATCCCCAATGGTAATAACGTATAAACCGTTTGGAAAGTCTGAAATATAAGCTTTTACCTGATTCGTATTATTAAAAGTATTTTTATAAAGCAAATCTCCTGTTAAGTTATATATATTTATATTAAGGTTCTCAACTTTATAATTTACATTGATATTTATATAGTCATTTACAATTGGATTAGGATATATTGAAATATTTTCTTGTTTATTTAATATGTTGTTATTTATTCCAATATATTGATCCGCAATATTTATAGTGTATTGAAGAGATGATGAATCTGTAAAATTGCTGTTGATTCTATAAACGATAAGTATATAACTACTATTATTGCTATTATCATTAACTTGAATTATTTTATCATTATTTATAGAATCGGAATTTTGAATAGTTAGTTTGTTGTTAATGCCATATTTAAGTAAAATAATGTCACTCAAATTGTTTTTTTTAGGAGAATAAGTTATTGTGAAGTTCCCGGTAGAATTTATTTTTATATAATCTGAGCTAAGATGCATAAGTATCCCATTCCCGTCTCTGTTGCTTTTATAATTAATAGGAGTTGAATTATAATTAAATGTTTTTTCAAAACGTTTTACCCCATTTTTTGTGAGAAATGAATTATAATCTGATGCTTTAGAGTAATTGTACGGTGAATATGAAGAATCACTTTCTAAAACTGCATTTGCAATTATAAAGTTCCTGAACAACTGTTCAAAAGTAATACCCCATCTTTCTGAAAGTTCTTTTGAAATTGCCAGGATTATGTTATTAGATGAAATTATCCTTTCGTATATATTCTTAATAATTGTGTCTGAAGTATGTTCAGTAAGGTATTTCGCAAAAATCCATGTTCCGTAATAATTATTTATTTTTGGATAGCTGTATTTTTCATTAAAGTTTAATGAAACATCTGTATTTAAGAAAAATTTATAAAGATATGGTATTGCTCCATTCAATTCAGGATATATATAATCTTCTGCCCAAACAGCGATCATTTCACTAAACCAAAGATCATTAATAATATATATTGAGTATCCTGCCTGAATTGCATGCATAAATTCATGAGCAGCTGTAGATTTTATATTATTAACCGGAGCTTCGCTAAATCCATTATAGTTATTTCTCATGACCATATAACTCGAATATGAATATGCTTCATGAATATTTTTACTATTGGGATTATCCCCAATATAATCTTCTAACGCAGTATATCCAAGAACTGTTTTACTAATTAAGTCCAGATTACATACATATACATCAAAATTATCTGAACCACCTGTAGAATTGTCAGGAGGAGGCATCGCAAATCCTCTGCTTTGATATATTTTGTGTACTGAATCAAAAACAGAAGCCATATTTTCAATATAGTCAGGAATTCCATTTTGATTTTCATCTGTAGTATTTACTGCATCAGTACCTGTAATGGTATAATGAAAATCAAAAAAAACAGAATGATATATTAGTTCATTATTGATAACAGGCCTATTATCTGTAAGTTCATCTAAATTCTTATTTGAATTTAATAGATTATTTTTTAAAAATTTTTTATTTAAAAGATAATGTGTTAACCAAAGATTGTCAGCATATTGAGCTTTAGAATAGTTGGCTAATAAAAAAATTGAAAAAAGAAGAATAAATATCTTTTTCAAAGTAAGAGTTATAAACCTCCAATAATAATTTCTGAACTAAATTGTGGTACAATTGACATTACGGGGATATCAGAGTAATTTATAATATCCTGTGCGGTAGAACCAACAAAGAATTCTACCCAATTGGCTTCTTGTTGTGTCATTATCATTATAAGGTCACCTTCATTATCTTTAGCATAATTAATAATTATTTTGGCAAGACTTCTTTTCCCCTCGCTGGTGTTAATGATTTCTGCTTTACAGGTGATACCTTTGCTTTCAATGAAATTTTTAACCTGATTTATAATAACTTTTAATCTGTTATTTTGAGTTTTCTTATCTGAAAGCATAACTGCAATAACTTTAATCGTGGAGTTATAATATTTTGCAATTTCAATAGATTTTGATACTTTTTCTCTGGTTTGTTTTGTAAGATCGAGTGGAAGAATAATATTTCTACATCCTTCATGATGAGTTCTGCCGTTTATTGAAATCACAGGACATTTAGCTTCCCTTATAACTCCCAGGGTATTGGAACCTATATATCTTTTCCCATCTATATCATTTCTGGTTCCCATAATTATAAGTTTAGGTTTAATTTTTTCTGCAGTTTCGAGAATAACCTGATAAACTTTACCTCTGTCGATAAGGACATTTGTTGGCATTCCGGATTTTTCAGAAGCTTCTTTTGAAAGTATATTCATCTTTTCAGCAATTCCATCTTCAATATCTTTATTCAATTTTTCATTATGTTCTTTGGAAAATAAACCAAATAAATTAAATCCTGATTCAGGAAGTACATGAAGTAATGTTATACTTCTGTTCCCTAATCTTGCAAGATTATAAGATTGTTTAAGAGCGACAATTGATTGTTCGGAAAAATCTATGGGAACTAAAATAGTCTTGATTGTGTTATCCATATTTTATTTGTTTATAAGTATTTTATGGCAAAATTAAAGGTTTTTTTTTATAAAAAGGTTAATTTTATTTAAATATTTATAATCAAAAATTTCAATTTATTTAAGAATTAACTGTATTATAAAAGATTATATAATTCATCTTGTCTTTATTAAATATTCTTAAAATTTTATTTCGTTGGATAAAATAGCCATTAATTCAATAGATGCAAGTTAGTTTAAGAAATTGTTTTGATTTTATTTTTAAAAACTATTTGATGTTAGCAATATCTTAGCTCATAGTTTGATAAATAAGTTTTTATACACCTCTCTTTTGGAAGAAGGGCTGGTGGTGAGGTCTTAATTTTCAGCTGCATATAATTATTTTTTTATAATTCGAAGCAGTTTCTAAATATTATTTTGAGTATAAATACTATAATTTTGATTTTTGATTTGTGTTTAATTTTATATTAAACTATTAGTACATTTGCAGTATGAAGAGTCAATTATTCTTTTTAATATTTTTACTTTTTTCATTAAGTAAAATTAAAGCTGAAAATTTTCCTAATGATTCAAATAATGTTGAAACTCAAGAAAAATTTAATCATTTTATGACTGGTATTGACTGGTCTTCATGTTCTATTTTTTATGGTAAAAAAAATCAAAACGAAAAAGATCAATACAGTTTAACTTATTATTTAATTTATCAAACAAAATCAAATATAAATGCAAGTTTGTCAACAGTTTCTATATTTGGCGGCGGAAAATTTATCGATGAATATGAATTGGGTCTGGGATATTTATTTAAATTTTTTGATAAGAAACTGGTTAACTCAATTAATATAACAAAATACATTTATGCAGATAGCATACAAGTCCAGTCAAATATAAAAGCCGATTTGAATTATTTCATTAAATTTAAAAATGATATATTAATTCCTAAAGTTATGTTTGATTATTATTATGAAGATGGAGGAAATGACTATTTAGTTACTTATCAAT
>JAUZOY010000020.1 GCA_030706235.1 Bacteroidota bacterium
GAATTTGGTTTTAAATGGTTTTTGACTTACTCTTCAATTATGATATTTATTCATCATACAATTTTGTTCTTTTCAGAAGCATTTCGGTTGAAAGAAATGTTTTACATAATTTTGACCATAATATTAAGTTCATTATTTACAATTTTCCTCGTTTTGTTAAGCCAGTTCTTTTTCCTGAAATCGAAGAAAGAAAAAGGAAACATCAAAAAAATTCAGTTTTAATAAAAGGGAATAATCAATAACAAATGAAAAAAACCTACGACAGCAGAAAAAATGTAATAACAATTATCTTTATTTCTGTAGGTATTGTATTTGTTATGAGGTTGTTTTACCTGCAGATTATAGACAATACCTATAAACTATCCGCAGATAATAATGTGTTGCGTTATGTAACAGATTCTCCCGGCAGAGGTTATGTATTAGACAGAAATGGTAAGATTCTGGTATATAATGAACCTTGTTTTGATTTGATGGTAATTCCAAAGCTTGTAAAAAAAATTGATACAGTTTCTTTTTGCAATATTATGAATATTACCAAAGATGATTTTGTTAAAAGAATGGTCAGAGCAAAACAGTATTCTCCGTTTAGAGCATCTATTTTTGAAAAACAAATTGCAATTGACGATACAATCTATGTATACCTTCAGGAAAAAATATTCCAATTTCAGGGATTCTATTTTCAAAGAAGGATTTTAAGAAAATATCCAAACCCAATTGCTGCACATGCATTGGGTTATATTGGTGAAGTTACTCCTGAAATTGCGGAAAAAGATCCATATTACAAATCGGGTGATTATATTGGCATTAGCGGAATTGAAAAATCGTATGAAAAAGAACTCAGAGGAAAGAAGGGAATGATAATCCAGATGGTAGATGTCTTCAATAATGAAAAAGGGCATTACAAAGATGGTAAGATGGATATAAAACCTGTGGCAGGTAAAAACCTTTATAGTACTTTGGATCTTGATGTTCAGGAATATGGCGAGAAACTCATGAAAAATAAAAGAGGAAGTATAGTTGCAATTGAACCGTCAAGCGGCGAGATTCTGACTTTGATTTCCAGTCCGGATTATGATCCCAATCTTTTAGTAGGTAGAGTCAGAGCAAGAAATTACGGAGTTCTTCTAAAGGACAAATTAAAGCCATTGTTTAATAGAGCTCTTATGGCAAAATATCCTCCCGGTTCGACATTTAAGCTTGTAAATGCATTAATAGGATTGCAGGAGGGCGTAATTAATCCGGAAACGAGGTTTAGCTGTGAGAGGGGATTCCATTTTGGAGGGATAAATGTCCAATGTCATGAACATCCGTCTCCTTTGGATCTTGAAGAATCGATTGCAAATTCCTGTAACGCATATTATTGCAAAACCTTCAAAGCTTTGATCGAAAACAGAAAATACCATTCAACAAAAGAAGCATATAATGCATGGCGAAACTATGTTTTAAGCTTTGGCTTTGGAAATAAGTTTTTTAGCGATTTGCCTCATGAATTAAAGGGTAATATTCCGACTGCAGAATATTATGATAAATATCATGGAAAAGGGGCATGGAGAGCATTAACTATAATTTCATTGTCAATTGGGCAGGGCGAAATAGGAACGACACCGCTTCAATTGGCAAATCTTGCTGCAACTATTGCCAACAGAGGATATTATTATACCCCACATTTAATTAAGAAGATTGGCGAAAGTGAGGCTATTAATCCTCGTTTTAGAATAAAACATAAGACACTTGTAGATGAACGGTACTTCTTGCCGGTTATAGAGGGAATGCATAAAACAATGCTTGAGGGTACCGGTGTCGGTGCAAAATTGGAAGGTGTTGAAATATGTGCAAAAACTGGTACCGCACAAAACCCGCATGGGAAAAATCACTCTATATTTATTGCATTTGCTCCAAAGGATAACCCTAAAATAGCAATATCAGTTATTATTGAAAATGCAGGATATGGTGCAACATGGGCTGCCCCTATCGCAAGTTTGATGATTGAAAAATACCTGAAAAGGAAAGTTAGTCGTACTGAAATTGAAGAAAGAATGATTAACGCTAATTTATTGGAATAGGATGACAAGTAGTAATATGCTGACTTCAGCAAGACCGCAGAAGAATATATTGGGAAATGTCGATAAAGTTGCTTTGTTTCTTTACATTGCCCTTGTTATATTCGGATGGTTGAATATCTATGCTGCGGTTTTCAATGATGAGCATCCTATAATATTTGATTATTCCCAACACTATGGAAAACAATTTTTCTGGATACTCACAGCATTTGCATTAGGATTTATTATACTATTGCTTGATCCTAAAATATTTTCAACATTTGCCTGGGTTATTTATGGCTTTATGATATTATTGCTGATAGTTGTAATTTTTGCAGGAAAAGAGGTCGCAGGTTCCAAATCATGGTTCAAAATAGGTGAATTTGCAATTCAACCATCTGAATTTGCAAAATTTGCTACTAATCTCGCTATAGCCAAGTATCTGAGTTCACTAAGTATAAAATTCGAAAATTTCAGAACTAAAGTTGTTGCAGTGTCGATTCTATTGTTGCCTGCATTATTAATATTGCTTCAGAATGATACAGGTTCTGCAATAGTTTATTCAACATTTGTTTTTGTCTTTTACAGAGAAGGACTTTCAGGAAATATATTGATTATAGGGGTTGTTGCAATATTTCTTTTCGTTATATCTCTTGTAATTAACCAGTTCGTGATTCTCGGGTTTATTGCTGGAATTACATTGATATTATTCTATTTTATCAAGAAAAGAAGAACAGAAATATTAATTCTGGTGGCAGGATTTCTATTGGTCTCAGGATATGTTTTTAGCATAAATTATATTTTTAACAATGTTTTAAAAGAACATCAAAAATCCAGAATTAATGTACTTTTAGGTAAAGAAGTTGATCTTAAGAAAGAAGGATACAATATAAATCAGTCAAAAATAGCTATTGGTTCAGGTGGGGTATTGGGTAAAGGATTTCTTCAGGGAACGCAGACGAAATATAACTTTGTACCTGAACAGGGAACTGATTTTATATTTTGTACAGTAGGTGAAGAATATGGATTCTTTGGAAGTATACTTGTTATTGCAGCATTTATAGCTTTATTATCAAGGATAATATATCTTGCCGAAAAGCAAAGAACACAATTTGCCCGTATCTATGGATATGGAGTGGCTTGTATATTGTTCTTTCATATTATGATAAATATAGGGATGGTTCTTGGAGTTGCTCCGGTAATAGGTATTCCCTTGCCATTTTTCAGCTATGGTGGTTCATCACTGTGGTCGTTTACAATCCTGTTGTTTATTTTTCTTCGTCAGGATTCCTACAGATTGAATATGCTATAAAAAAGTGAGTCTTATTAGGGCAAAGCATGCATAATTGATTATATCAAAATAATTAGCATCAATACCTTCGGATATATGAGTTTTTCCGTTATTATCTTCGATTTGCTTTATACGCAATAGTTTCATGAGAATGATATCTGTAAGAGAAGATAATCTCATTACTCTCCAGGCTTCATCATAATCATGATTTTTATTTTCCATTAATGATTTTGCACCGAAAAAATATTTATCATATAACTTATCGGCAATATCCAGACTTAAATCTTTATTATCATCATTAATCAATTCCATTTGAATCAATGCGATAATACAGTAATTTAAAATGCCAATATATTCTGATTTAATATCATCTTGTATTTTTTGCATACCTTTGTCTTCAATGCTTCGGATACGTTGAGCTTTAATAAATATCTGATCTGTTATCGAACTTAAACGCAATATTCTCCATGAACTGCCATAGTCTTTCATCTTTTTTATAAATATGTCTTTACAAAGTTCATGTATGGTATCGAATTGCTGTAATGTGTCCGGATTTGATTTGGTTTCCATTAGATATCAGTTATTTAGAATATAAGATTTGATTTTATAAAATTATTAAAAAATAATAACATGTCGACAATTAATTGTAATGGTAAATTACTTGACCTGTCAGTTCCACGAATAATGGGAATTTTGAATATAACAACAGATTCATTTTATGATGGTAACCGCTATAGGACGGATAAACAAATATTAGACAGGGTAGGGCAGATGCTTGAAGAAGGAGCAGACATTATTGATATCGGAGCTGTTTCGACACGTCCGGGAGCTTTAATTATGAATGAGGAGGAAGAAAAAAACAAACTTATTCCAATTTTGAAACTTTTATTAAGTCATTTCCCGGATATCATTATTTCTGTTGATACATACAGGGCAGGGGTTGCCATAAAGTCAATTGAAGAGGGCGCATCTATTGTAAATGATATATCAGGTGGTGGTATTGATAATTCAATGTTTGAAGCTATTATTTCAATGAATTGCCCATATATATTAAGCCACATAAAAGGAATACCTGAAAATATGCAAAAAGATCCTATGTATGATAATATTATAAAAGAAATGATACTTTATTTCTCGGAAAAAATAAAAATATTGAGAGAAGGTGGAGTTAAAGATATAATTATAGATCCCGGATTAGGCTTTGGAAAAACTATACATAATAATTATGAGATAATTAAAAAAATGAAATATATAGATATTTTTAATCTTCCTATACTAATAGGTATATCAAGAAAATCCATGTTATATAAATTACTTGATATTACTCCTTCTGAAGCTCTTAATGCAACTACAGTTTTAAATACTTTATGCCTTGTTTCAGGTGCTAAAATATTGAGAGTACATGATGTTAAGGAAGCAAACCAGGCAATTAAAATTACTCAGTTTATTGAAAATATTCATTAATTCAAAAATTATGCGTAAATTTGTTTCGTTTTGAAAGTAAAGTAATATGTATTTGAATTTCTTTAATAAATAAAAGAAATGAAATAAATGTAGTCCTATATGAGTTAATATTTATTTAAGGGACAATATCAGAGAGAAATATTATAAGAAATGGAAAAAATAAAGCTCGATATTATCGGGATTTCATATAGTCAAACCCAATTTGGTTCATATGCTTTGATCCTTGGCGAAAGTAACGGGAAGAGGCGATTGCCAATAATAATCGGTCCTGCGGAAGCACAATCGATTGCTATTGCTATCGAAAAAATAGAACCTAAAAGGCCATTATCTCATGATTTATTTAAAAATTTTGCTGAAAGCTTTGATATTACTGTTACAGAGGTTATAATACATAAGTTTTTTGAAAATATTTTCTTCGCAAAATTAGTGTGTAAAAGTAAAGATGTTGAAAAAGAAATTGATGCCAGAACGTCTGATGCTATTGCTTTAGCAGTTAGATTTGGTTGCCCGATATATACTTTTGATGCTATTTTGAATTTTGCCGGAATAATTCTTGAAGATGATACTCCTTATACAAAACCACAGGAGGAAGAAAATTTTGAAGAAGGAGAAGAAGGAGAAGAAAAAGAAACTGAAACAGTTGCTGAAGACTTTTCACAGATGAGTATGTCTCAACTTGAAGAATTATTAAATGTTGCAGTTCATGAAGAAGCCTATGAAAGAGCTTCCAGAATCAGGGATGAAATAAATCGTAGAAAATTGAAAGAATAATATGGAGTGTTATCTGAAATTACTTGATCATGTTTTAAATAACGGACATATCAAAAATGACAGAACAGGTACCGGAACAATGAGCGTTTTCGGTTATCAGTTTAGAATAGACCTGAATAAAGGGTTCCCGGTACTTACTACCAAAAAGCTTCATCTGAAATCAATCATTCATGAATTACTTTGGTTTATTAAGGGAGAAACAAATATCAGGTATCTTCATGAAAATGGTGTTACAATCTGGGATGAATGGGCAGATGATGAAGGAAATTTAGGACCTGTTTATGGAAAACAATGGCGTTCATGGGAAACAAAGGACGGAACAATTGATCAACTGGAACAGGTAATATCATTGATTAAAAATAACCCTGATTCACGCAGAATTTTATTGAGTTCCTGGAATGTTAGTGATATTGATAAAATGGCATTACCTCCATGTCATGTGCTTTTTCAATTTTATGTTACAGATGGAAAATTATCCTGCCAACTGTATCAGAGAAGTGCAGATATTTTTCTCGGAGTTCCGTTTAATATTGCATCATACTCTCTGTTAACAATGATGATTGCTCAGGTTACCGGACTAAAATGTGGAGAATTTATACATACTTTAGGAGATGCTCATTTATATCTCAATCATATCGAGCAGGCTAAGCTGCAATTAAGCAGAGAACCTCGTGAATTGCCGATTATGAAAATAAATCCTGAAGTTAAGTCTATTTATGATTTTAAATATGAAGACTTCGAACTGATTAATTATAACCCACACCCTCATATAAAAGCGACTGTCGCAGTATAAATTTATGTCAATTTCGTTAATTGTAGCAACAGGGGATAATAATGTAATAGGTTTGAATAACCAGCTCTTGTGGCATTTACCTGCAGATTTAAAAAGGTTTAAGTCGATTACAATGGGCCATCATATAATTATGGGGCGCAAAACATTTGAATCTATCGGAAAACCATTACCCGGAAGAACAAATGTAATTATTTCCGGACAGGAAAATTTTAATGCTGAAAATTGTATTGTTGTTAATACAATTGAAGATGCTTTAAAAATTTCAGAACATGATGATGAAATATTTATCATTGGAGGTGAACAAATATACAAACAAACAATAGACATAGCGGATAAAATATATTTAACGCGTGTTTATACTGATATTTCAGGTGATGTTTTTTTCCCTGAAATAGACTTAAAACATTGGAAAGTTGCATCATGTGAGTATTTTGAAAAGGATAATAAGAATATTTACAATTATTCTTTTTTTATTTATAATAAAATAATTGTGTAATTTTGTTTTTCAATGAAAACAAAAAAATGCTGATGGATAAATTTAATCAAATAAAATCCAGGTTAACCCTAATATGTTGTTTATTATCAGTTGTTTTTGTTTTTTCCGCATGTAAAGATGATAAAACAGATACCAATACCAGAACAGCTGAAGATGCTATTTCTGCCGTGAGTATTATTTATGATATTTTTAATCAAATTGATGCTATTGCAAAGGATTCAAATTATCATCTGTCAAAATCCAAGAATTCAGACCTGACAAGTTGTATGACTGTAATATCATCTTCTGATAATAGTTTTCCTAAACTGGTTACTCTTGATTTTGGGGCAACTAACTGTCTCGGATCTGATGGGAAAAACAGAAGAGGTAAAATACTATTCAATATTTCCGGTAAATATTATGATCAGACTACATCAATAAGTGTTGCATTCAGTAATTATTATATCAATGATAGTAGAATAGAAGGAAAATATACTCTTGAAAATACAGGAAGAAATATTTTGGGTAATTTGACTCATTCTATTACAATTAAAGACTTTTACATTTATACTACTTCCGGCACTATTTCATTTAATGGTAGTTTTATACGTGAATGGACAGCAGGAGAAAGCACTGCTTGGCCGGTAGTAAATGATGATGAATTTCAAATTACAGGTTCTGGTTCAGGTACTTCAAGCGGTTCAGAAAACTTTAGCTTAAAAATTATATCCTCATTAAAATACAAAGTAGGTTGTAGTTGGTTTAATAGCGGAATAATGAATGTTTCTCCTTATGGAAGGTCAGTACGAATGATAGATTTTGGAAGTGGTAATTGTGATAATTCAGTCAAAATTACAATCGACGGAAATATTTCTACAATTTATCTTCGTTAGTAATTTTCTAATGCTTCAATAAGTAATTTATTTTCTTCTTTTGTTCCTACTGTTATTCTTAGACAATTAAGACACAAACTTATATTTGAACGATTCCTGACTATTATTGATTTGTTAACCAAATAATCATAAATTTTGTTTGCATTGAGGGTTTTAACTAGTATGAAGTTGCTATCCGTAGGATATACTTTTTCTACAAAATCAAATTTAGTAAGTTGCTTTTCCAGTAATTCCCTTTCTTTTAGTAAGATATCAACCATTCTGTTTTTAAGTTCAAGATTATTCAGAGCTTCAATAGCCTTTTTCTGGGTCAGTTCATTAACATTATAAGGTGGTTTGATTTTATTCATTATATCAATTATGAATTTATCTGCAAAAGCCATTCCTAATCTTATCCCTGCAAGTCCCCATGCTTTTGAGAATGTCTGCATAATAACAAGATTTGGGTAGGTGAGAAGTGATTTTAAAAAGGACTTCTTTTCAGAAAAATCTATATATGCCTCATCAAGAATAACCAAACCATTAAAAGTATTTATTACTCTTTTAATATCTTCATTTTTTAAGCAATTCCCGGTAGGGTTATTAGGAGAGCAAATGAATATGAGCTTTGTTTTATCTGTTACAGATGCAAGGACTTTATCAACATCCATATCATATTCACTTGTAAGAAAAACTTCTTTAATTCCTACATTATTAATTTCAGCTGATACACTATACATTCCATAAGTTGGCGGCATAATAATTATTTCATCCTTTCCGGGATAACAAAAAGCTCTGATAAGCAGGTCTATAACTTCATCACTTCCATTGCCAAGAAATATGTTTTCACTTGGAATTCCTTTTATTGCTGAGATTTTATCTTTGACTTTTCTCTGATATGGGTCGGGATATCTGTTTACATTTTCATTTATTGTTGAACCAAGAGAATTTTCATTTGCATCAAGAAAAATACCTGCCTGGCCGCTATATTCATCTCTTGCTGATGAATAGGGCTTAAGATTCAATATGTTTTCTCTTACCAGTTTTTTTATTTCAGACATTATTTCAGTTATTTTTTTTAAAAAGCTAATTAATTAATACGTTATACAATTTGTTTTTATTTTATTTTTTTAAACTATTTGGTATAACCAACATTCCGGGCTTATGGTTTGATAAATATGCCATTCACAATTCACAATTATAGTTTATGTTTATGCAATATTTTAAAGACAAACCTTGACTACTTCTTCAAAAACATTCCCCCAATTTTCCCATTTACCTGTGCCGGAGAGTGATTCATTATGCCAAATAGTGATTAATGTACCTTTTACTGCTTTAACTTCATTAATCATAGGTAATACAAATTCTACAGCTTCAATCGGGTCAATATTTTTGTAATATTTAAGTGATGAATCCATAAATGCAAATGGATGAATTTTAAGATTAGTTTCAGTTTCAACATCAAGATCATAAAAATTGAATGGTGTACAGATACTTGCCCTGAAACCACATTCTGAAGCATAACCCATTGTGTAATCATCAGTGATATCGGCATTAATCAGGTTCCTGTAAGTAGATGGAAATCTGAGTTTGAGAAAATGCTGCCTGCTTGCAGTAGTTTCTTTTAGTAAAATATCGGTAAGCCTTTGAGTTTCAGTTTTTATTTTTTCAGGAATTAGGTTGGAATTATATGACAGATGAATTCCTACTTCACAATAATCTCCGATTTTTTTGATAAGAGAACGGAATTTTTCACTGTTTACATCTATATTTTTATCATTTAGTCCATAATCTGCCAGTAGAAAAAAATATATAGGTTTTAAGTTATATTTTCGCTGGATTTCAAGTAATTTATCATAAGTATCATATGGGTCATGTTCAAGTACAAGTAGTGTTCTGGTTCTTGTAAGAGCTTTTTTAAAATCTAAATTAATAATATCCTTAATAATATTTGCAGAAGTTCTGACAAATCCTTTCTCTATATAGCAATATGCATTATCAATATCAATAGTAGGAATGTATGAATATTTATTTTCTGCAAATTTAAATCCTGAATATTTATTTTCAATTATTTTCCTTATTTCTTCTGCCCATATATTTACAAGCGGCTTTTGCAGAAATCCGTGTTTGAAAGCTATACTGTCAGCAGCTTCAAATCTGTCATAATTATCTTTGATAAAAGGAAGATATTCTTCATATCTTGTAACCAGATAAAAACTTGCAGCAAAGGGATCAAAAGGTAATGCGGATTTTGTGGTTGTTGCAAATAAAGCTTTATAATTATTGTAATCAAAAACACTTATATTCTGTTCATCTATACCGGTCTCATATAGAATATCTTTTGAATAAAAAAAGATCTCATCACTAATTGGACTATGAGAATAACTTAATTTGACTCCCTGAAACTTTTCAAACTCTTCTGCCCCTGTAGTAAAATATACATCACTTCCCAATATATCTCTGAATATTAATCTGAAGATATATTTTAGTCGGTTTGTTAGTTTGGGGCTATAAATTAAAAGCATATTCTATCTTTTAGCGACTATTTCTTATCTTTTCTTCCAAAAATTGAGAAATGTACATATCGTTTTGGATTGTTTTTTATATCATCAACAAGTTTATCCATATCCTTGCTTGCTTTTTGCAAATTATTATAGAGACTGTCATTATTAATCAAAAGCCCCATACTCCCTTTACCTTTATTTACTTTATCTAAAATTACTGAAACATCTTTTAATGTTTTTTCAGCAAGATTAACGGTATTGGCAAAATTAACTTTTGCAAGAGTATCACTTAGTTCTGAAAAATTATTAATAATGTTTGAAATCTTGTTGTTATTGTTCCTGAGATTTGTAGAAATAGCATCTACATTGATAAGTATATTTTCCAGTTTACCTTTATATTCTGTAGTGAAAGTATCGACAGCAAATGAAGTATGTTCGATATTTTTAATTGTTATACGAATGCTCTCAAAACTTTTTTTCAGGTTTTCTCTTGTTTCTTTATTAAATATATATTGGACAACTGAAAGTACAGAATCAAGAGAAGATAAAAGATTTTCAGCCTTACTCTTAATTGGCAGCATCTGCAAGCTTACTTCTTCCTGAAGTGTAGCCTGAATGCCTGAAACAAGAGTATCTCCGCTTGCTGCATAAATTTTGCTATTACCTAATTTGATCTCGATTGCTTTACTACCCAGAATATCAGAACTGAAAATATTTGCAATTGAATTCTTTGGAATTTTCAGGTCCTTCCTTACATAGAATTTTACGATTATTTTTCCTGAATTATCGGGACTAAAGTATATATCTTTTATTTGTCCTACTTTCATGCCATTTACATATATATGAGATGTTGGTAATAAACCGTTGACTTGTCTGTAAACTGCATAAAATGTGTTTTTATTCCCTAAAATATTTTTCCCTTTAATATAATTAAAACCAAGTACAAAAACAGCAATAGTTAATAATATTAGTAATCCCGCTTTTATTTCTCCTGAGAATCTGGATATTTTGTTTGCCATTTTTCTGATATAGGTGTTTAGTGTTATTTATTTGTTATTATTAATTAATCTGTTTGCTTCGTCTATACCTATTCTTTTGTCATCCATGAATGCTACAACAAAAGAACCTTTGAATCCTTTCCCAATCATTTCTTTCTGCATTTCCAATATTTCTTTTATAACCCTTTTGTTGCCAA
Organism: Bacteroidota bacterium; assembly: GCA_030706235.1. GTDB lineage: Bacteria > Bacteroidota > Bacteroidia > Bacteroidales > GWE2-29-8 > JAUZOY01. The sequence goes on from JAUZOY010000020.1 coordinate 11,405, forward strand.
CTGCATATTTATACAGTCCGTCAGTGTCTTTGTACTCTTTAATATTTTCAATTCCTTTAAATTTTTTGGATTTAATATTTAATTTTTCAGGAGATGATGCTATTTGAACGCTATAGTAAACATTAAGATGAGCTTCTTCATTTTGGAGCTGGTGGAGTTCCTTCTGCTTATTCGGATAATTATATTTTTTAGAAGAAGTATCTTTTATTAATATATTATCCGGTTCTTTTTTTATGGCTAATTTGTTTGAATCACTATTAATTTTGGTTATTGTCGTATCTTCGTTTTTTATTTTTTTTTTATCAGTTATCTTTTCTTTGACTTTCTTTTCTCCTCTGGCATGGTTGGTTATGTTTTTAACTTCATTTGCTTCTATTTCTGCTTTATATTGTTTGAATGCACGAAATATGCCTGAAGCAATGTAATCCTGTCCCTGGGCAGATGTCAGGTATGCTTCTTCTTCGGTATTACTAAGAAATCCTGTTTCAATTAAAACACTGGGCATGGTAGTTTTGAATAAAACCAGAAACCCTGCTTGTTTTACTCCTCTATCGAGTCTTCCTAATTTTTCTCTGAATTGATATTGTACTTTTGATGCAAAGTTCAGGCTTTGATCAAGAAATGCATTCTGGTAGAGCGAAAAGATAATGTTTGCTTCAGGTGAATGCGGGTCAAATCCTTCATACTTCTGTGAATAATTATCTTCAAAAAGAATTGAGGCATTTTCCTGCTTTGCTACCTCCAGGTTCGCTTCCGATTTATGCAAACCCATTACGTAAGTTTCTGTTCCATATGAAGATTTTTTAGGATTTGCATTACAATGTATGGAGATGAATAAGTCTGCTTTATTTTCGTTGGCAATCTGCGCTCTACGGTATAATTCCACGAAAGAATCATCATCTCTGGTGTAAATAACTTCTACATCACTAAAATTTTGGGTTATATAATTTCCTAATTTCTTTGCTATAATAAGAGCAATATCTTTTTCTTTTGTATTTTTTGTATTTTTGTTGACGCATCCGGGATCATGTCCGCCATGACCTGCGTCTATTACAACTTTCCTGATTCCGTATTGATTAGCGGCTTTTGATTGGTAAGTTGTGATTATGAGTAATGTAATTAATAAAAAAAAACTAAAATGCCGATTCATGTTTTTTTAATGTTTCATTATTTAAACCAAAAGGCGTTTACAAAAGTAATATAATTTGCGTTTAAATTTAATAGTATTTTTTATTCTAATATATTTTTTGTTTTTTATCTGTACGACAGGATACTCACAAAAACCTCTAAAGTCAGATTCTACTGTTAAAAGTCAGGATACATCGTATGTATCAAAAAAAAATCGAAAGGATAAAGCAGAGCCCATTAAGTCGAAAGTAAAGTATAATGCTAAGGATTCCATATTATTTGAAGTCCAGAAGAAAAAAGTTTATTTATATGGAAAAGCTGAAATTGATTATGAAAAAATTGTTCTCAAAGCAGATTATATTGAAATAAATTTTGACAGTAATACTGTTTATTCTACTTATAGAATTGACAGCCTGGGGAAGAGAAGTGGTATCCCACAGTTTACTGAGGGAACGCAGACATTTAATGCTTCGGTTATTACCTATAATTTTAAATCCAAAAAAGGTATAATTAAAGAAGTAATTATGGAAGAATCAAAAGGTTATCTTCATGGTAGCAAAGTAAAACGCTCTCCCAATTCTGCTGTATATATTAAAAATGGTGCATATACTACTTGCAGTAATGAACACGCTCATTTTCAGATTGATTTTTCTAAAGCAAAAATAATCCCGGGTGATAAAATTATTACCGGTCCTGCATATCTTGAAATCGAAGATATCCCTGTTCCCCTTGGTCTTCCTTTCGGCTATTTTCCAAGTAAGAATAAGCAGAAATCAGGCCTGATATTTCCCACTTTTGGTGAAGATGCTACAAGAGGTTTCTTTTTGAATAAAGTCGGTTACTATTTTGGACTCAATGATTATGTTGACCTTACTTTAACTTCTGACCTTTATACCAGAGGTAGCTATAATTTTAATGCAAGTTCAAATTATGCTTTACGATATAAATACAAAGGGAATGTCAGTATTAGTCTGGCTAATACAATACTTGGAGAAGAAAAGCAGCCCGGATACCAGGAATCTAAAGACTTTAAAATTATATGGAATCATAATCAGGATCCCAAAGCAAACCTTAATAGCCGTTTTGCAGCAAGTGTAAATTTCGGTTCCAGTAAATACAACGCCTATAATGTAACAAATGCTATTGATCATCTTACAAATACCTATACTTCAAGTATATCATATCATAAAGAAATAGGTGAAAATAATAATATGCATCTTGATATTGACCTTAGACAGGATCAAAACACACAGACCAAAGTATTCAGTATGACTTTCCCTGAAGTTGCCTTTAGTGTTGATAAATTTTATCCCCTTAGAACTTCTGAGAGAGTAGGGAAGAGACCATGGTACGAAAATATTGGAGTAAATTACTCTGTGAATTTCAAAAACCAGGTTGATACTCTCTCAAATTTAACGAATTTAGGTAAACATATTAGAAATGGAATGCAGCATAGTATTCCTGTTTCCTATTCAATGCCTGTTTTCAAATATTTTACATTTTCTTCTCAATTAGCTTTGACTGAAAGATGGTACACTCAAAGTTTAAAACAGGAATGGATTTCAAATACAGATAAAAGTTTCCTTTCAAAATATAATGTAAATGGTTTCCAAACCGCACATGAAGCCAGTTTTACTTCCTCAATCAGTACTAAGCTTTTTGGAATAATTCAGTTTAAAAAGTCAAAAATTAAAGCTATAAGACATGTAATCACTCCTTCAATCGGATTTAGTTATTATCCCGGATTTACTGATTATTATCATACTGTACAGACAGATACGAAGGGAACTATGCTGAAATATTCAATCTTTCAGAACGGAATATACGGAACTCCACTTGGAGATAAATCGGGTAAAGTAAATCTTAGCGTTGCTAATAACCTTGAAATGAAAGTCAGATCTAAGAAAGATTCTGTAGGTTTTAAAAAAATTGTCCTTATTGATAATCTGACTTTTAATTTAAATTATGATTTGTTCAAAGATTCAATGAAGTTATCGGATTTAACTATGACAGGCCGAACAAAGCTTTTAAATAATCTGGATGTTAATTATGGCGCTGCATGGTCTCCTTATGCTTTAGATAAAAACAGGCAACTTATTAACAGATCATATTGGGATCAGAGCCAAAAACTTCTTCGATTTGAAAGTACTAACTGGGCTTTTAATCTGAACTATAACATCAAACCTAAAGCTAAATCTAAACCACAATCTTCAGCATTAAATAATCCGGTAACTGATAATGAACCAACAGGAATACCCGGGATTGACAAATTTGCCCCATTTAATATTCCTTACAATTTTAATGTGTTTCTCACTTTAAATTATACAAAAAACTGGGTAGTGGTACCTCATACTGAAACTATTGTCAAAACTCTCGGCTTTAACGGAAACTTTGACCTTACTCCAAAGTGGAAGATAAGTTTTACTTCAGGGTATGATTTTAATGCTAAAGATTTTTCATATACCACTGTCAGTATAGGCAGAGATCTGCATTGCTGGGAAATGAAGTTCGACTGGATTCCTTTCGGTATACAAAAAAGATATGAATTCCTTATAAGAGTAAAACCAGGTGTGCTTCAGGATCTTAAACTTACTAAGAAAAAAGAATTGTGGCAAACTCAGCAAAATAATTTGTAACTTTGACCTGATTAATCGACTTAAAATGTTGTTTTGAGAAGATATCTTCTGATATTGCTTATGCTTATCTTTGGAAAATGTTTTCCTCAGGCTGTCGTTATCAATGAACTGATGGTTGACCCTGAACCTGTCGTTGGCCTGCCTCCCTATGAATATATTGAACTTTTTAATAAGGAAAGTCATGCTGTCGATATAACAGGCTGGACAATTACTGTTGGAAAATACAAAAGAAGTATATCTTCTTGCAGTATTGATGCAAAAGGGTATGTTATTCTGACTTCAACAAAAGCTGTAAGTGAACTTTCTAAATATGGTAATACATCAGGAGTTACAAGTTTCCCCGCTTTAACAAATACCGTCAATACTCTTGTTTTAAGTGATTCTGCCGGTAATGTAAAATCTGTTATTTCTTATACCGATGACTGGTATAAAGATTCAAATAAAAAAAATGGCGGATGGTCAATTGAACAAATCGATCCTGAAAATATTTGTGGCGGCATCAACAACTGGACTGCTTCAGTAGCTCCCGATGGTGGAACTCCCGGAAAAGTAAATTCTGTAAATGCTGTTAATCCTGACTATTCTGAACCATATGTTGTTCGTGCCGTAATTATTGATAGTAGTAGCCTGCAGGTTTACTTTAATGAGCCAATTGATACTAACAGCTTGTATTTTGATTGCTTTAAAATCCAAAATGGGGATATAGATGTGAGCAATGTTTATTATTCGGAAACAGATCTGACTTATGTAGTAATTGATATCTCTTCGGTTTTTGAGCATAATAAGCTTTATGATCTTACTGTCTCAGGTAACATTACTGATTGTTCCGGTAATGTGATTAAAGATTGTAATGTGACTTTTGCATACCCTGATTCCGTAATTGCTGGAGACTTAATTATAAACGAGATCCTTACAAATCCAAAAGATAATGGCGTTGATTATGTGGAAATTTTCAATCGTTCTGATAAAATTCTCGACCTGAATAAAGTTTCCATATCTACCATTGATACAGTTAGTAACAAGCTTACATCTGTACATAAAATTTATCAAAGCAGTTTTCTAATCTTTCCCAAAGAATATTATCTCCTGTCTGCAGCTCCGGATATTATTAAGTCCGGATATAGAATTCTCAATCCAAATGCATTTATTAAAATGGATGGAATGCCGGCTCTTAATATAAGTTCTGGTATAGTTGCGATTTCTGATAACAGTCTGAATATTATTGACAAATTTGCTTATACCGAAAGCATGCATTATGCTTTGCTTACATCAACCAAAGGTGTATCTCTCGAAAGAATTAATCCATGGAGAGAAACTCAAAGTGCGGACAACTGGCATTCTGCTTCAGAAACTTCAGGCTATGGAACTCCCGGTTATCTTAATTCTCAGTATATTGAAAACTTATCGGACAATATTGACAGGTATACAATAACTCCTGAAATATTTTCGCCTGATAATGACGGATATAACGACTTGCTGAACATTTACTACAATTTTGATTCTCCCGGATATACCCTTAATATTAAAATATTTAATTCTGATGGACAGCTGATCAGAAATCTGGTAAAGAACGCTTTACTTGGCAGAGATGGCGTTTTTACATGGGATGGGCTTGATAATAACAATAATAAAGCTCCTATTGGAATATATATTATTACCTTTGAAGCGTTTAATCTGAAAGGAAAAGTAGAAAATTCTAAAAAAGTATGCGTACTCGGAGGAAAAATTTAGTTAAACAATTTGTTTCGATAATATATTTTATATTACTGCTGACTATTGATTTAAATGCTTATTCTCAGAAAAAATCAGATAAGGTTTCAGTAGCAAATCTAAACGAGGAGTTATTAAAACTTAGCAAGGATGATGTACTGAAAAACGGAAGTCTTGGTTTTTGTCTGGTATCTGTAAAAACCGGTGAGGTTATTGCACAATATAAATCTAATTCAAGCATGATACCTGCCTCAACATTAAAAGTCCTTACTACAGGAACAGCTCTTTCTTTGCTCGGAAAGAAATATCATTTCACTACCAAACTTGAATATGATGGCAATATTGATAATTCCGGCACTCTACATGGTAATCTTTATATTACTGGTGGTGGTGATCCAGCTTTAGCATCTGAAATATTCTATAACGGTAATAAGCTTGATGATCTGTTGAACAGATGGACAAATGCTCTAAAATCCAAAGGAATAAAAAAAATTGAAGGTAAAATTATTGGTGATGCCGGTATTTTTGATGAATCACCGATTTCTTCAAACTGGGTATGGGGGGATATAGGAAATTATTATGCCGCAGGTGCTTCTGGCTTATCCATTTATGAAAATATGTTTAAAGTATTTATTCAACCTGGTACATCACAGGGCGATTCTGCAAAAGTTGTTAAAACATTCCCCGATATGAAATTTGTTGAACTGGTGAATAAAGTTAAAACAGGGCTTCCTAAATCCGGCGATAATGTAGTTATATATGGATCTCCATTTTCTAATAAAAGAATACTTACAGGCACTGTTCCTGCCCAAAAGGATCCTTTTATTGTTAAGGCTTCTATGCCTGATCCTGCCTATTTCTGTGCATATTCTTTTTGCAGTAAACTGAAAGATGTTAATGTAATGGTTTCATCTGAACCTTCTACCACCCGAATAATGAAAGAAATGAATTTACCCGTTGAGGAAAACAGAAAGACTTTATATAGCATTCAGTCTCCATCTCTCGACAGCATTATTTACTTTACGAATATGTTCAGCATTAATTCTTATGCTGAGAATCTACTCAGAACCGCCGGTCTGAAAAATAAAGGAAACGGAACGGCTTTCAGTGGAATTTCAACCGTTAAAGAATTTATGAGGAAAATGGGAATAGTTACTGAAGGATTAAAATTGCAGGATGGCAGCGGCCTTTCTCCTCTTAATCTTGTTACTCCTTATCAGATGACGATGTTTCTTAAACAGATGACAAAAGAACCGGACTTTAATGCTTTCTATAAATCCCTGCCTGTTGCTGGATTGACAGGATCAATAAGAAGAAATTTTAAAAATACTTCAGCACATGGCAATCTGAGAGCAAAAAGCGGTTATATCACAGGTGTACGCTCTTATGCCGGTTATTTTGAAGATAATAAAGGTGAAAAATATGCCTTTACTCTCATCGTGAATAACTATAACTGCTCACCATATGCTATGAAAAAGAAACTAGAAGAACTGATGACAATCATGACGGAAACAGAATATTAAATAAAAATTAAGAATTAGAAGTAATGTCAGCTTTAAGATACTTTAAGATAACAATATTTTTGATGCTACTTGTTATAGCTTCAGTTGAAATAGCATATTCAGGTAATGTGATAATAAAGGGTAAAGCAATTAATGAAAATGATACAATAGCCTATTTGTTTAAGTATACAGATATGATCACTTATAAAGATCAGTTACTCTCTCAGGGGCGGATTGATAAAAACGGAAATTTTGAACTCTCTCTTAATACTGATCAGACTATTGTAGCTTTTATCGAAATTAAGAAAGTCAGAGGCGCAATTTTTATTGAACCCGGTGGAACATATAATGTAGTTTTTCCGCAAGTTGACAGACGTGATTTAAATGAAAATACTAACTTCCATCTGAAGAAGGAAAAAGTGATTTTAAGCATAAACGATAACAATCCCCGGGAGTTAAATAATATGATCATTAACTTCAATCTTTTGTTCAGCGATTTTATTGAGAAAAACTTTAACCGGATTTACCGTCAACGTACCAAACAACCAATCGATAGTTTAAGATTGATTATAAAAAATACTTTTAAAGATACTTCTAATGATTATTTTAACAATTACATTAAGTATAGAATTGCAACTGTAGAAATGCCCGCACAGATTAAAAGCAGAAAGAAAATTGTAAACGAATACTTCAGCAATAAGCCGATACTATATGAAAACATTGAATATATGAGTTTCTTCAATAGCTTTTATGACAGATATTGGGAAATATGCCGTAATTCTGATGAAATTTCTTCCGCTGTAAATAATTCTTCAGGACTGACATGTAAGAAAATAATGGACATCATGAATGATTCTGTACTTTTAAAAGATAAAAGAATTAAAGAGCTTGTTCTGATTAAGGAATTAAATGATTATTACCTGAATAAAAAATTTAAAAATAACAATATCAATAATCTGCTTACTGATATCTCAAATATGACATCAATACCCGAACATAAACATATTGTCAATGATATAATCAATAATTTCTCAGCATTGAAGCCCGGAAGTAAAGCTCCCGCTTTCGAGCTCAGAGACATTAATGATAAGCCCTTTAAGCTATCTGATTTTAAGGGAAAATATGTTTATATTAATTTCTGGAAGTCTTCATTTGTACCCTGTCTTTCAGAAATGAAATTAATGGAAAAAATGTATAATGCTTATAGGGATAAAGTCGTGTTCATAAGCATCTCCGCAGATAAAAATCCCAGGGATATGATAAGTCTTGTGAAAAAATACAAATGGAGATGGATATTTGCTCATTCTGGTGCTAACGAAAAAATCATAGATGATTATGAAGTCCTTGCATACCCTACCTACATTCTTATTGACAAAAACGGAAATATTATTCAGGCACCCGCTGATTCTCCTACAGGAAACATTGAAACCTTCTTCTTCAGCATTTCAAAGAAAAAACCTACCAATGTAGATAGATAACCAATTCATAATTTACAATTCACAATTCACAATTCACAATTCACAATTCACCATTCACCATTCCTTAACCCTCATCTATTGCCGTTGACTTTAGTCAACAGGTCTATATTCAGCCAAATCCAATGGCTTTAGCCACATTTTCTCTATAATGGTAATCCTTAGGTCCGATGCGACTTTCACTTGATAATAAGTCAGCGTACCTTTGTCGAAATTTTCAAATCATGGATGAGATTACTCTAAAAACCCTTTATTTACAGTCGATAATCTCCTTAAAATTTACTACTTAATGAAATATTTTTAATCTATATTTAATAAATTTTGTATTTTTGTGAAATGAAATAAAAAGAAAATGAAAAATTATTTTAAAACAATAGATATAATTATTCGTACTCTTCTAATATCATTCTTATCTCTTAATTTATTTTCGCAGAATTTCGAATGGGCTGTTCAAGCTGGTGGTAGTTCAGGTGATTCCGGAAATGATATAACAACAGATGCTTCCGGAAATGTGTTTATTAACGGAACGCATTTTTATACAAATTGATAATGCATAAAGGTCAGACTACGAAAGAGAAGAAACACATGGTAAAAGAACTGGTATTGATAGAAGACCTGGTGCACAAATTTAAAAAAAGCCAATGGGTGTAGAAATATCAGGATTAGTAGCTTATGAGTAACGAAATAAATTTTTAAAAGAAATGGCAAAAATTAAAGTAGAAAATACAGAAATCACTGTCTTGTCTATCGAAGAGAGGGATTACATCTCACTTACAGATATGGCTAATGCTAAAGAAAGTGAAAGCAGGGCTGCCGATATAATCAAGAATTGGCTCAGAACACGTTATGCAATTGAATTTCTTAGTGTTTGGGAGCAGATTAATAATCTAAATTTTAAAGTGGTGGAATCTGACCACTTTAAAATGC
>JAUZOY010000200.1 GCA_030706235.1 Bacteroidota bacterium
ATTTCAAAGTCATTTCAATAAGTCTGTAATACGGAGGATACTTGAATTTTTGTATTTGAAATATCTCATTGTTGTACATTGACAGATAATCATTTTCGACAACATATTTAATAACAGGATGTTTAGGATTAAAGGTCTGAATGATTACTTTCCCTCTTTTATTTTTACGGCCTGCTCTGCCACTGACCTGAGACATAAGCTGGAAGCTTCTTTCAAAAGCTCTGAAGTCAGGGAAACTCAGCATGTTGTCGGCATTAAGAATACTTACCAGTGTTACATTATTAAAATCAAGTCCTTTAGTAATCATTTGTGTACCTATAAGTATATCTACATTCCCTTCTTCAAATTCATTAATTATCTGCTGGAATGCATATTTAGTTCTGGTAGTATCCAGATCCATTCTTGCAACTTTAGCATGAGGAAAAAATATTGGCATTTCCTCTTCTATCTTCTCTGTTCCGAAACCTTTCATCAATAACTTTGTACTTTCACATACAGGACATTTTTCAGGAGGAGAAGCAGTATAACCACAATAATGACATTTTAAAGTCCCGGCATGTTTATGATATGTTAGAGTAACATCGCAATTCCTGCATAGCATTGTCCAATTGCAATTATCACAGACAATTCGGGGTGAGAATCCACGTCTGTTTTGAAACAATATTACCTGTTCCTTTTTCTCAAGAGAAGCTTTAATATTCTCAAACAAATCAGGAGAAAAGTGGGATTTCATTTTGTTTTTATAAGTATCCTCCTTAATATCCACAACCTCAATCTCTGGCATTTCAATTTCTCCATATCTTTTGTCCAAAGAGACCAGTCCATACTTATTTATTTCAGTATTGAAATAGCTTTCGATAGATGGGGTTGCAGAGCCGAGCAAAACTTTTGCGCCATGGAGTTTACCAAGAAATATTGCAGCATCTCTTGCATTATATCTTGGTGAAGGATCATATTGTTTATAAGATGAGTCATGTTCCTCATCAATTATTATCAATCCGAGATTATCAAAAGGAAGAAATATAGTTGATCTTGCACCTAATATGATCTGATAGGAAATGGAATCATTATTCAGATTCAGCAATTTATTGTTCAATACTCTGTTCCAGATCTCAATTCTTTCGTTATCATTAAATTTTGAATGATAAACGCCAACTTTATTACCAAAATATTTCTGAAGTCTGTTAATTATCTGAGTAGTAAGGGCAATTTCAGGAAGAAGATAGAGTACTTGTTTACCGGTCTTAATTGTTTCTTCTATCATCCTGATATAGATTTCTGTCTTTCCGCTTGAAGTTACGCCATGCAACAATACAACATTTTTTTCTAAAAAGTGTTCTTTAATCTGATTCAACGCTACCTGCTGATATTCATTTAAAACAGGCATAAATCCATTACCTTCTTCAACAGTTTTTAATCTTGAATTTTGTTTGAAAGTAATTTCAAAGACACCCTTTTTTACAAGAGACTTAAGTTGTTCTCTCCCACCCTCACTGTTTTTTATTAATTCTCTGACAGATATATTATGATAAGAAGATTGCTCTCTTACAGGATTAAAATCTGATGATTTTTGTCTGTTTGTCAACGATATATACGTCATCAGTATCTCTAATTGCTTAGGAGCTCTTTTTTCGAGATTTCCAAACAGAGTACTCAGCCTATCATCTTCTTTATAATCAGGAGTTAATGTAACATAAGCATCCTTTTTAGGTTTATACGAATCTTTTACTTCTTCTTCGAGAATTATTATTTCCTTTTCAATTAAAGTCTTAACAATTGGGAATACTTTTTGAATATCAAGTATTTTAGAAACATCCGTAAGAGTTAATGTATTTCTGACTTCAAGTGCCTCGACCAGTAAATATTCTCTGTCATTCAGACTTGGATAATCTATATTCTTATCAGGATTAAGAATAATCTTTGTTTCACTTGCTAATTTTAATGCTGAAGGCAATGCGGCATTCATAATATCACCCGGATAGGACATATAATATTCAGAGATCCAATCCCAGAATCTGAATTGTTTTTCATTTATTATTGGTTCAGAATCAAGAATTGATACTATATATTTAGCTACATAATCCTTTGGTGGATTATTATGTATGTTTTTTACCAGGGCAGTATAAAGTCTGTGTTTACCAAAAGGAACTATTATTCTCTGACCTTTTTTAATATAATTCTCAAACTCAAACTGAACTCTGTAAGTAAACAATTCCTGTAAAGGAAGAGGAAGAATTACATCAACAAAACTCATTTCTATTCTTTATTTTGAATTTAAAAGTTGAAAGATTTATTTCCAACTTTATAAATTTTTCAACTTTATAAACCCTATAACTCTATGATGCAAGAGTAAATCTAATACTTATCCCTGAATTAATCTGTGAATTCGGGAATTGTAATGATACATATGGATTCTGACTTGTGTAATCAAAGAAAAGCCTTACTGTAAACCTTTCATTTATTACATAATCAGCTGAAGAATGCAATGTCAACTGTAGTTGTCCGGCTGAAACAGTATTTACATCATCAGAAACATTTCTAATGGTAGTTCTGTTATCTCTGATTCCAATATCAAGTTTAAGATTCAGATCACTCTTCATTTGTTTAGTTTTTTTCCTGGTAATAAGAGCAAATTTCACATCTTTAAACCTGTAACCTGCTCCAATAACATATTCATTACTGTATACTTCAATAAGTTGGGAATTTACAAGACTTAAAGCAAGATTTCTGCTTCTTTTAATTTCGAACTTAGTAAGCAAACTATTTTTCCAGGAAACATCTATACCAAGCAAAGGAGCAAAACTTTCAGAAATAGATATCTGACTAATATCATACTTTGGTACGAAATTACCGTTTATATCCCTGGCAGATTCAATACCAAAATTTTCCTTATATGCGATATCTGATGTGTAACCACCAATACTGTAAGTTGATGTATATGAATGAGAAAGTGTTACAGTTTTAAAATATCGCTTCATTAATTCAAGCTTTGACAAACCATCATAAGTAATTCTCCAATTAGGTTTTGGGATTTTCATAAATAAATTGCCCAAAAAAGATGTGGGATCTGTATTAGTATAGGCTCCCAGAAATGCAGGAATCAAAACCTGCTGAGAAGTGCCTCCATATCCTAAAGGAAATATTTTGGCAGAATCAAGTTGTCCTTTTATATAATTTGGATTTTTTAATTTAAGTGTAGTAGCAACCTTGATTCTGTTTGCGAGAAAAGTCTCAAAAACAGGATTTATATTATTACCATTATCCTTTTTGAAAGCAGTAAATAGAGTAAAAAATGAAATGCTGTAGTTTCCGGTTACAATAGGAGTACCAATATTAAGATTTCTTGCAGAATCGACTCCGAAATATGTTTGCTGACTTTGAGTAAATACTCTCATAGCGTTTAACTCAATTTTAAGATCCTTAATAGGTTCTGCACTCAGACGGGCATTAAAGTTATAAGAATGCTTAATCATAAATACAGAATTCATGGCAGAATCAGATACCCATTTATTATTTATTGCCCTGTTTAGAAAATCCGGATTAGAATATTGCTCTCCCAAAACAAATCCCAGTCCGGGAGCCATTTGCCCCTCCCCGGGACTATTTTTCCAATTCATACCAAAATATTGAGGTGAAGGCATAAAACCAGGTAATAAAGTACCATTGCTTTCAGAATAATTTACTGAAGCATTCTTAATTCCCATCAATACTTTTAATAAATTGTCAGTTACTTCTTTAACTCTATCTTTGAGAGATACTTTTACAGTATCCTTTTTATTTTCTTCTTCTTCATTTACAGGTTTTTTAGGAGGAGGCTGATTGATCTTTTTTAAATATGGTATTTTATTATATAATTGAGTAAAACTAAATGAAGCATTAATTTGTTTTGTATTAGAATTTTCAATCTGATTTCCATATTCTTTTAAAGAAAGCGGTGAAGCAGTCCAATGATAATCTGCTCCATATTTAAAAGTTGAAGTTACCCAATTAAATAATGGTATTTTATTTATAGGTACAGTATAATTAAGATTTATGGATTGGTTGAAATTTGTTATTCTGCCTAAATGTTTAATACCATCTAAAATAAATTCCTTATTATATTTATAACTATGTTGATAATCACTATTATCGATTACACCTTGTGGTTCATCAATACGAGCCTGTGCATTAGCTGTATAATCAAATTTCAGGGATTGTGCCAAATCATATCTGAGATTATAAGCTCTGTTCCACATAAATGATTTAATACTTGTAGCTGAGATTGGGATATCAAATCCGCTTGTATTTCTTAACTTGGTTTCATTGTACTCCCTATCCAAATCTGTTCTGAAAGAAAATGAACGCGGAGAATAGTAGAAATTGAAATCCTTAATAAGTTTCAATACAGACCAACTGGGTAAAACTTTAGCAAATGGCATTACATTTTTAGGATTATTATTAAATGTATAACCAATTGCTCCTTTATAAGATTTTTTATAATCGTATTCATAATCTATATTACTGTGATTTTCCTGAGAATATGAATATGTCAGATCAAAATTCTCGACATCATAGAAATGTGATTTAGAAGTACCTCCAACCCTATTTTTTCTGACATTTACAAAATTTATACTTTTTCGGGTTGTTACATCCTGAGACATTTTTTTAACAGAATCTTTTTGTGCCTGAGTTTCAAGACTATTAAGAGTACTGCTAAAAAGTTCATCAGGATTCAGAGGATCGTATTTTGGAGTACTTACTGATTGAGAATAATCTACATGCATAGGTATTTTCAATCCGGATTTTTCAGGAAAAAACTTACCCAATTCTAAATTGGAAGCCATATCGAAAGAAGTTTTTGTATCCTTACTTCTGTCGTTCAACTTCTGTTCTATCCCTCCAAATCCGGGAGTAATAATTGTTCCGGCCAAAGCAATATCACCAAGATCGGCCAGGTTTGTGGAAAATCTCGCATTTGCAGCCCAGCCACCACTTTCATCAAAATCAGTCAATCTCAACTCGTCTACCCAAACTTCACCACATTTAGGTAATCCGTCATCACTCACGACAGTCCCTTTTTTAGTATTTCTGACTCCAATCATTATAGTTCTGACATCACTCAAATTTGGAGTTCCTACAACTGTAATTTTGTTTGCTCCATCATTTACAACATATGGTAGTTTTATTGAAACATTAGATCCGGAAATACGCATAGCAGCATTTCTTTTTAATTTTGCATCACCAAGTTTACTCAAGGTTACCTGGAAATTATTTGCCGATGGCCAGATATCATTAGGATTTGAAGCTCCCCATGCTGTTGGAGTCAATGGAACTTCATATTCATAATAATCATTTACAAAATCAGTACCAAGTCTTATGAATACAGTTAAATCACCTGTTTTTAATTCATTGGAAGATTTTGTTCCTTCCAAGTGAGCAAACATGTTAAGTGTTTTATACAATCTGAAGTCAAACTGAGTGGTTTTGTAAATTGCTCTGGCATCACCGTCCTGCAAATTACATACCTTTAAAGACAAGGATTGTTCATTCATATGAGACAAAGTTGAAGTACCTACATTTATCTGTCTGTCAATTCCCGGCGGTAATACATACGGAACAGGAGTCCTTTTCCCATTTTCTTCAATGTTAACCGTTGTTGCCTCAAAACTTGTCTGACTTAAATTATCATTTGCAATATACTCGCCCGGAGTTATTAATGAAAAATCATATTTTCGCCATTCACTTCTTACAACTTCCAATGATGCAAAACGAATATTAATTTGTTTATTGAAATTTTTCAGGAACATTCTCACAAATTGAATCGATTTGAAATCCTGGATATCTCCGATTATTTGATCAGGACTATTTAAAGGTATTTTAAACTGATACCATTTGATATTTTTAGTTGTTCCATCCTTTAATTTAACATTTTGAGAAAGTATGTCGGTAATATTATTTCTTCCAATCTCCATTTCTCCCGGTCTCAGACTAACCCTGTACTGAAAATACC
>JAUZOY010000201.1 GCA_030706235.1 Bacteroidota bacterium
CATTCCGTAAGGATGCATCTTACCGAAAATAATTTCATCAAAATGCTGTTTTGCTACATAGTTAACTTTTTTGTTGTTGACTTCATATTTCTGCTTTTCATTTTTAATCATAATATTGAATTCTTCTATAGGATATGTTGCATTTATTATTACATCTGAAACTATAGACATTACAGGTTCAAGATATTTTACCAATGTAACAATATTAAGAGATGCACTATCATAATCAGTAGTTGTTTCAACAAAAGCTCCGTAAAAATCAATTTTATCGGCGATTTCATTTGCAGTCATTAAAAAAGTACCCGACAATAACATTTTGTTTGTCAGCTCTGCTTCCAACGGACTGTGTTGTTGTCTTATTCCTGCATTGAAAATAAATTCAATTCTTATAATATCCTGTGTACCACCTTCCATTATATATACTGGAAGTCTGTTGGTAAGTATTTCATTGACCGGGTTTATTAAATCAAGTTTTTTGATTTCCTGAATTTCAGGTTGTATTGTTCTGTTTAATATGGTCATATTTATTTCCTTTATTAAAAAGCAAAGGTAAGAATTATTTATGATTTATGACATAAATTTATAGAATATTCGTTATAAGATTCTTGTGTTTTATAAAGTTTTTGTAGCTTTGCATCCCAAAATGATATTTGTAATGTATTAATTTAAAAATGTTAATTTATGAAAGTACTTAGAACTATCAGTCGTATTTTAGTTGGTTTGGTTTTTATTTATTCCGGATTTGTAAAAGGAATTGATCCTTTGGGATTGACCTACAAACTTGGTGAATATTTTGAAGTTTATCATGTCACGTGGTTGGATAATATTTCACTGAGTTTAGCTATTGTTTTATGTATGATTGAGTTTACTATCGGTGTTGCTCTTGTATTTGGTGCTAAAATGAAAGTTACATCATGGGCTGTACTGATTATGATGTCTTTTTTTACTATTCAGACATTTCTTGCTGCAATTTTCAATCAGGTCAGTGATTGCGGATGTTTCGGAGATGCAATACATCTGACAAACTGGGAAACTTTTTATAAAAATGTCGTATTGATTGTTTTTGCAATAATTATTTTTACCCAAAGAAATAAGTACCAACCGTTTTTCAGTGATAAAACTCAGTGGGGAACAATAGGTGCTGGTGCTATATTCTTGATTTCTCTTTCAATATATTGCTACAGGCATCTTCCAATAATTGATTTCCGCCCGTGGAAAGTAGGTACTAAAATTTCTGAAAAAGTCATCGCTCAACCTGAAGTCTCTGAAATCATGCTTGTATACAAAAATAAGAAAACAGGTGAACAAAAGGAATATTCAACCAAAGATCTTCCATGGCAGGATACAACATGGGTAGCTAATTGGGAATTTGTTAAGCAGAATAAAAAAATAATCAAAGAATTTAAAGAAGCTCCTATTCATGATTTCCAGATTGTTGATCAGGATGGTAAAGATCATACTAGTGAAGTCGTAAACAATCCGAACTATCAGTTTATGATTGTGGCATATGATATCAATAAAACAAATAAAGAAGCATTTAAAAAAATTAATGAGCTTCAAAAGCAAATTGATAAAGCTGGATATTCTTTTGTAGCTGTTTGTGGTTCTTCTTTTGAAAATATTGATGCTTTCAGACACGAAACTCAATCAGCTTTTCCATTCTATCAGGCTGATGCTACTGCATTAAAAACAATTGTTCGTTCAAATCCCGGACTGACATTATTAAAGGGTGGGGTAGTACTTGCTCATTGGCATTATAATGATCTTCCTGATATGGATAAACTTAAAAAGGAATATCTGAAATAATTGATCAATAAATAACATTATTTCTATTTGTTAAATAAATGTTCGACCTGTCAGCGTCCGCAGGACCTGACAGCGTCTATTTTACCTCTCAGCGTCTATAAGCTTAAGATATAGCTTATTCTAAGTAGGCTTAAAAATAAAATTAAACAAATTCTAATACTAAATAAATCTCTTTTGCTTAATTATATTCATAAGAATATCAACTATTTCAAGCTTAGAGAAGTTTTTACGGTTTAATGTTATATCAAATATATCAAAATGAGGTTTATCGCATTTAAAAAATTGGAGAAATGATTTTCTTTTTTCATCCATATCTTCGATTTTATGCATAGCTTCTGAACGCGTAATTCCATAACGTTCTGCTACTTTAGTAATTCTCCATGACATTGGCCCGACAATTTTGACATGAATTGAGCGCGGTATATCCTGTGAAATAATATATCCTGCCCTGCCAACTATGATTACGTGACCTTGCTCGGCTAATGCATTTATCGTTTTTGTGAGCACTTTTATTAATTTGAAATCACTTTGATAGTCTTTATCGGTGAAAGTAGCTATGAATTCTTCCAGAAACCCAATTTGTTTGGCAACCAGGAGATTTGAAATCTTTTCCTGAGTCGCATGCAATTCCTGTGCATTTTGTTTTAAAATATTTTTATTTACTATACTCCATTCCTGTGGTTCTGTTTTATGATGTTCATGCTTGTTGATCGCATCTAAAAGTAACTCGGTAATTTCATAACCTTCACAACCATAATCTCTTGAAATAGTTATTACGGGACCTCTTTTATCTTCTTCTATATGTTTGTCATATAAGTGTGACGTTATATAATTTAATAAAAAATTGTTCATAAAATTTCCTCTTTAAAATTACTTTTGTAGTTTTCATTTGCAAATATATAATAAAAAAACGTGAAATAAAAATAAAAAAGTGATATTTTGTGCTGAACTCTTTTCCTCTTTCCTTTAACTTCTCATTAATAAATTGATTATTTTTGCAGGATAATGTCGGGCACACAAAAGAAAGTTGATAATAATGAATAAAGAAAATACTCCTAAAGTTGTAGAAACTCCTCTGATGAAACAACATAATGCTATTAAGGCTAAATATCCTGATGCATTGCTGTTATTTCGTGTTGGCGATTTTTATGAAACTTTTGGAGAAGACGCAATAAAATCTTCTGAAATACTTGGAATCGTTCTTACTAAAAGGGCAAATGGAGCAGCTTCATTCATCGAACTGGCCGGATTTCCTCACCATGCTTTGGATATGTATCTTCCAAAATTGGTTAAGGCTGGCTTAAGAGTCGCTATTTGTGATCAGCTTGAAGATCCTAAACTTACTAAAACCCTTGTAAAACGTGGCGTTACAGAACTCGTTACTCCGGGTGTTTCATACAATGACAAAACACTTGATATAAAGAGTAATAATTTTCTTGCAAGTATTCATTTTGATCCAAGAACTTCCGGTGTGGCTTTCCTTGATATCTCTACCGGTGAGTTCTATATTGCTCATGGCAACAATGAATATATTGATAAACTTCTACAGAGTTTCAGACCCAATGAAATTATTATTCAGAAGAATAAATATAAATCTTTCATCGAAGTCTTTGGAGATAAATTTTATATAACTAAGTTTGAAGACTGGGTTTTTACTAAAGATTTTGCCGAAGAAATATTGCTTAAGCATTTTCAAACCAAATCATTAAAAGGTTTTGGAGTGGAAAATATTGAGTATGGAATTATCGCTGCAGGAGCTGCTCTGCATTACCTTGCAGAAACTCAGCATGATAAAGTCTCCCATATTTGCAAATTATCAAGAATTGAGGAAGATAATTATGTATGGCTTGATAAGTTTACAATCCGTAATCTTGAAATATTCGGCTCTTTTAATGATGATACTACTACATTGATTTATGTCATTGACCAGACTATTTCTCCTATGGGTTCAAGGCTTATGAAAAGATGGCTTGCCCTGCCTCTTAAAAATAAACAGAAAATTGATGAGAGGCTTGATGTGGTTGATTATTTTCTAGAAAATGCTGATTTTGCTGATAATCTCAGACATAGCATAAAAATAATAGGAGATTTGGAGAGACTTATTTCAAAAGTAGCTACAGCAAGAGTAAATCCTCGTGAAATTATTCAACTGAAAAAAGCTTTGACTGCAATCGAACAGATTAAATCCGAATGTGCTAAGTATGAAAGAGATATCCTTAAAAAAATTGCAGATCAATTGCAAAATTGCCTGCTGATAAGAAACCGGATTGAAAAAGAAATTAATGAAGATCCTCCTGTCCTTGTCAGCAAAGGTGGCGTAATTGCCGATGGTATTTCTGAAGAACTTGATGAATTGCGTAAAATTCATTTCTCCGGAAAAGATTACCTGGCAAATTTACAGGAAAGAGAAATTCAGAAAACAGGCATTTCTTCACTTAAAATATCATTTAATAATGTATTTGGTTATTATATTGAGGTTCGTAATACACACAAAGATAAAGTTCCTGCCGGTTGGATAAGAAAACAAACTCTTGTAAATGCTGAACGATATATCACTGAAGAGTTAAAAGAATATGAAGAAAAAATTCTCGGAGCAGAAGAAAAAATATTAACTCTTGAAACTAATCTTTTCAATGACCTGATTTTAGCTCTTACTGATTATATTGAACCTATTCAACTTGATGCAACTCTTATTGCTCATCTTGATTGCCTTTTATCTTTTGCCGCTACTGCAAAGAAAAATAATTACAATCGTCCCGAAATAAACAATTCTACCGTACTGAATATTAAAAACGGAAGACATCCTGTAATAGAACGTTTTCTGCCTCATGGGGAAGAATATATCGCAAATGATATTTACCTTGATAATGAATCTCAGCAAATGATGATGATTACTGGCCCCAACATGTCCGGAAAATCTGCTTTGCTTCGTCAGGTTGGTTTAATAGTTATTATGGCTCAGATTGGCTCATATGTACCTTGCGATTCTGCTCAGATTGGCATTATTGATAAGCTTTTCACAAGGGTAGGGGCTTCCGACAATATCTCTCTCGGCGAATCTACTTTTATGGTAGAAATGAATGAAACAGCCAGCATTCTGAATAACATCTCAAACAGAAGTCTTATTTTGCTCGATGAAATAGGCCGTGGTACAAGCACTTATGACGGTATCTCTATTGCCTGGGCTATAGCCGAATTCCTTCATGAACATCCGAAATGCAAAGCTAAGACTCTTTTTGCTACACATTATCACGAACTCAATGATATGGCTAAAACTTTTCCCAGAGTCAAAAATTTCAATGTCTCTGTAAAAGAGCTTAATAATAAAATAATTTTCTTGCGCAAACTTAGTGAGGGTGGGAGTGAACATAGTTTCGGAATTCATGTAGCAAAAATGGCGGGTATGCCTTCTATTGTTGTCGATCGCGCAAATAAAATTCTTCAGCAACTCGAAGATTCTCACGAAGAAACTAATCTTGATAGCAACCATAAAAATAAGAAACCTAAAAAAGATGATTATCAGTTAAGTTTCTTCCAGCTCGATGACCCTCTCCTTGAAGATATCAGAGATATTATTCTTAAAACTGATATAGATTCCCTTACTCCTATTGAAGCATTAATGAAGCTCAATCAGCTTAAGAAAATGCTCGGTGGAAAATAATAATTAGCATATTTTTACTGTATTTTTAATCTATTCTTAAACAGATGTTTACTTTCTATTATTCCGACATTCTTTCGATATTATTTTAATAGTCCTATGTCTTTCAAGTGAAGTTATTTTAAAAATTCCTTCACTACTTTCCTCATCACTACACCATCTTTTGTCTGAACAGATACATTATAAATTCCGACAGGTAATGAAGAAATATTAATTTCTATAGCATTATTGTTTATCACTCTGTTTTCATCCATAACGACAGCTCCTAACATATTTATTACCTTTATCTGAGCTTTCCCCTGAAGGTCTTTCCCTTCAATCACAAACCTGCCGTTACTTGGATTAGGATAAACCTTTAATTCTCTATTTTTAGCTACAGATCCTACTCCGGCTTCAACTTGTTTCTGAATATAATGAACCGTCATTTTATATCCTTTATCTGATGATATATAATCTTCTCCTTTATTGTATCTCAACGTAATAATAATAACATTTGAATTGGCAGGTTCCCA
>JAUZOY010000202.1 GCA_030706235.1 Bacteroidota bacterium
AAATAAAATAATTTCACAACACAAATTCCGAATTATAAATAGTTAGATTTTAATTATGTTTAAGAAAATAGTTTTTTATATAGGATTCAGTATTTTAAGTTTATCTATTTATGCACAGAATTTTGGTGGTGGTATTATAGGAGGTATAGACGGTTCTCAAATATCAGGTGACGGATTAGCAGGGTTTAACAGACTAGGTATAACTTTTGGTGGTTATATAACATTTCCACATCAAGGGAAAAGTTCTATAAGAATGGAACTAAACTATATCCAAAAAGGAAGCAGGACAAATTTTACTTTTACCAAGGATTCAGTACCTTATGATGGATCAGAACATCACATATATCATTTGAATTTACATTATGTTGAAATACCTTTTTTATACCTGTATGAACTCAATAAAAGAATTACTCTTGAAGCAGGATTTTCAGCAGGAGTTTTTATAAGTTCTTATGAAGAATATGACGGTTATGATATTACTCATGTTGATAACAGGCCAAATTTTAAGCCATATGATTTAAGTTTTGCATTAGGTTTATATTATCAAATATCTGATAAATTTTCAATAAATGCAAGATTTTCAAATTCATTTCTCCCTGTCAGAGCACATTATGAAGGAGCAACATATGTTAATTTATCAAACATACTAAGTCCAACAATTAATATGGGACAATATAATAGCGTACTACAGTTTACATTAAACTACAAGATAAAATAACGCTATGACTCTTCCACGTCATAATATCATAATAGCAGTTACGGGAGCAAGCGGTGCAATCTATTCAAAACTTTTGCTGGATAAGCTCGTAACGTTAAAATTACAGACAGAAAAAGTAGCTTTAGTTTTATCTGATAATGCTAAAATCATATGGAAAGATGAATTAGAAAATCAGAAATATGCTGACTATCCTTTCAAAGAATATGATCACAAAGATTTTTCAGCTTCTTTTGCATCAGGTTCATCTGACTATAATACTATGATAGTCTGTCCCTGTTCTATGGGTACTCTTGGCAGAATTGCAAATGGAATATCAGGCAACCTAATTACCAGAGCTGCAGATGTAATTCTAAAGGAAAGAAGAAAACTAATACTTGTAACAAGGGAAACACCTCTTAATATGATTCATATCAACAATATGAAGATTGTCACAGAAGCAGGAGGTATAATTTGTCCTGCAAATCCTTCATTTTATTCAAAGCCACAAACTATTGAAGAACTTGCAATAACTGTCATAGACAGAGTACTTACCATTGCCGGCTTTAATTTTGAGAAATTTCAATACAACACGTTGATTAACAAAAAAGGGAATAATTAATTTAACCACTCCCTTTTTAAACAAAAAACAACAAATATTAAACTAAACCATGTTTAACAAAATTTGTCAAATAATATTTATTATCCAGCTTTCCCTTTACTTCTGAAAATGCATCGAGAGTAAATTTCACATCTTCAAGAGTATGAATAGCAGTTGGGATTAATCTTATTATTATAACGCCCTTAGGGACAACAGGGTACCCTACTATTGAACAGAATATACCATAATTTTCTCTTAAGTCTACGGCTATATTATGTGCTTCTGCAACTTCACCTGAGAGATAAACAGGAGTAACCGGAGACTGAGTATTTCCAATATTAAAGCCTCTCTCTCTAAGTCCTGATTGAAGTGCATTAACTATGGTATACAACTTTTCTTTATATTCAGGATGAGATTTTAAAAGTTCAAGTCTTTTTAGCGCACCTATAACCATTGGCATAGGCAATGATTTTGCATAAGTCTGTGAACGCATATTGTAACGCAGATAATCAACAACATATTTATCAGAAGCTACGAAAGCTCCGATACCAGCCATTGATTTTGCAAAAGTTGCAAAATAAATATCAATTCCATCCTGCACGCCCTGTTCTTCTCCTGTACCCATACCGGTTTTTCCCATTGTTCCTAAACCATGAGCATCATCTATAAGAAAACGAAAATTAAATTTTTTCTTAAGATTAACTATTTCTTTAAGCTTTCCCTGATCTCCCGACATACCAAAAACACCTTCTGTAATTACTAAAATTCCTCCGCCGGTTTGCTCTACTATTTTTGTGGCTTTTTCAAGCATTTGTTCACATTTTTGGATATCATTATGAGGATAAACAAATCTTTTCCCTATATGCATCCTTAATCCATCAATAATGCATGCATGAGCTTGTGCATCATATACTACCACATCTTTTCTATCCAATAATGAATCAATTATTGAAACCATTCCCTGATAGCCAAAATTAAGAAGGAAAGCAGCTTCTTTCTGCTCAAAATCAGCAAATTCCTTTTCAAGTTGCTGGTGATATTTTGTTTGTCCGCTCATCATCCTTGCACCCATGGGATAAGCCATACCCCATTTTGCAGCTGCATCTGAATCTGCTTTTCTAACTTCAGGATGATTTGCCAATCCAAGATAATTATTAAGACTCCAGACAAGGCATTCCTTACCTTTAAATTTCATTTTTGTAGAAATTTCACCTTCAAGCTTAGGAAATGCAATATAGTCGTCAATTTCACGTATATATTGTCCAAGAGGCCCCATACTGCTCTTAATTTTATTAAAAATATCCATTTTAAAATTGAATTAATTTATTAAATAAATATATATTTATTATTAACCTAAAACACAGTTCTTTGAATAGTCAACAAGTTAATTATAAACATTCTGCAAAAATAATATAAAATAATCTATTATTGATGATTATAGTTAAAAAAAATAAAAAAATAAAAAAAAGCTTGCAGAAGAAATTTATTTTATAATTTCACAGCGTTTTTAAAACAAGAAATATTCATTTTTTAAAATATAACATTTATGAACAATAATATAGATTGGGGAAATTTGTCTTTCGGCTACTTTCCAACAAAATACAATGTAAGATGTTATTGGAGAGACGGGCAATGGGGAGAACTTGAAGTATCATCTTCTGAAATTATTAATATACATATTGCAGCTACATGCTTACATTATGGCCAGGATGCTTTTGAAGGGATGAAAGCTTTTACAGGCAAAGACGGCAAAATCCGATTATTCAGATGGCAGGATAATGCACAGAGAATGAAAGAATCTGCCGACGTACTTTTGATGCCTGAAGTTCCTGAAAACTTATTTATAGAAGCTGTAGAAAAAGCGATTAAACTAAATAAGGAGTTCGTTCCTCCTTATGGTACAGGTGCGTCTTTATATATTCGTCCGCTTTTGATCGGAACAGGTGCTCAGGTTGGTGTAAAACCTGCTAATGAATATTTATTTATTATATTTGTTGGTCCTGTTGGTCCATATTTTAAAGAAGGTTTTAACCCTGTTAACATTCAAGTAGCCAGAGATTATGACAGAGCAGCTCCATTAGGGACAGGGCATGTGAAAGTAGGAGGAAATTACGGAGCAAGCCTTAGAGCTACAGAAAGAGCTCATCATGAAGGATATTCAGCATGCTTATTTCTAGATGCTAAAGAAAAGAAATACATTGATGAATGTGGGCCTGCCAATTTCTTTGCAATAAAGGGTAATAATTATATCACACCTGATTCACATTCTATTTTACCTTCAATTACAAACAAAAGTCTTATTCAGATAGCTAAGGATATGGGTATGACAGTTGAAAAAAGACACATACCTTTTGAAGAACTCGCTGAATTTGACGAAGTAGGCGCATGTGGAACAGCAGCAGTTATATCTCCGGTCAAACAAATTGTGGATGCAGAAGCGGGGAAAGTATTTAATTACTGTAAAGATGGAAAAGCCGGACCATATTCTACTAAACTATACAATAAATTACTTTCAATACAAAACGGAGATGAACCGGATAACTACGGTTGGACTCATATTATTGAATAAAATTCGATATGACTTCCTCTCTTAAACCCGGAGGAAGTCTTTTTTTTTAATAACATTATGATAGCAAAAAACATTATATCAGATTCTTTTATCACACTTAAAACCTCTGATACAGGTCAGATGGCTTTGCTATTAATGGATGATTATAAAGTTAATCATCTTCCTATTGTTAATAATAAAGAATTTCTTGGGCTTGTTTCTGAAAATGATATTTTGAGTTATAATCTTCCTAAAGAGCCACTCGGGAATCATCCATTATCTCTTAGTAACCCATATGTTACTGAGAACCAACATATATATGAAGTCATTAAATTAATATCCGAACTAAAACTAACTTTAATTCCCGTTCTGGACAACAATAATAACTATCTGGGAGTAATAACATTATCAAAATTACTTCAGCAAATTGCCAAAATTGGAGCTATTAATAATCCGGGAGCTATTATAATTTTGGAAATTAATGTCAGAGATTACCTTCTTACAGAAATAGCTCAGATTATAGAAAGTAATGATGGAAAAGTATTAAGTTTATATGTAACTTCGCATCCTGATTCTACAAAAATGGAGGTTACAATTAAATTAAATAAGACGGAAATATCAGGGATTTTACAAACTTTCAACAGATATAATTATAATATTAAAGCATCCTACAAAGAAAATGACATGCTAGATGATCTTAAAGAAAGATATGAATCATTCCTGACTTATATTAACATGTAATATAAAACATAAAATCTTATAGTGTTT
The DNA here is from genome assembly GCA_030706235.1 of Bacteroidota bacterium. GTDB lineage: Bacteria > Bacteroidota > Bacteroidia > Bacteroidales > GWE2-29-8 > JAUZOY01. The sequence goes on from JAUZOY010000202.1 coordinate 4,612, forward strand.
TTATCTTTTATTTTAAGTATCTTTTTAAATAACCTGGTCAATTCAGGCATTTCAACATTAACTCCAAATGATACTCCTAAAGTAATTATTAACAATATAATACTTATTGGTAACAAAAGAACCAAAAATAATATTATTCACAGAGAACTTACCTTCAAAGTAGGTGACATAATAAAAAAAAATGATCTTCCTGAAATTCTGAAAATAAGCAGACAAAATCTTCTTAATGCATCTTTATTTAATTTTGTTACTATTGATTATGCTATGGAAGATTCCACAAAGGCTGACATAATAATTAATATGACAGAGCGATGGTATATATGGCCATTCCCTGTTTTTGAATTTGCAGATAGAAATTTCAACGCATGGCTTGAAACAAAGAAATATTCCAGATTAAATTATGGATTATATCTGCAGGATGATAATTTCCGTGGCAGAAGGGAAAGTATCCAACTATTATTACAATTTGGATATGACGAATCATTTAAATTATTATATACTATTCCATATATCGATAACAAAAAAAAATTTGGAATATATACAGAAGCAGGAGTTCTTCAAAATCATGAAATAGCTTATGCCACGCAAAATAATAAATTGAAATATATTAAAGACATTGATGATTATGCGAAACAGAACGTATATGGTAAAATAGGCATTACATACAGAAACAAAATAAATTTTACTCATTCTCTTGATATTTCTTATAATTATTTCAGAATTGATGATACAGTAAAAACATTAAACCCAAATTATTTTTATTCGAATAATAATAACAATAAATTTATAGCTTTAAATTATCTGTTCAAAATTGACTTTAGGGATTCAAAATCATATCCATTAAATGGTTATTATATTGATTTGATAGCAACAAAAAATGGTTTGGGAATTTTAAGAGATGAAAAATTAGATATGCTTTTACTTGAAACAAATATCAGGGAATATCTTAAAATTAATAAGAATTTCTTTTTCGGAAGCGGACTCACTGCCAGGTATGTTAATAATCCTTCCCTACCCTTTTTAATGCAGAAAGCATTAGGTTATGACAGAGATTTTATCAGAGGATATGAATATTATGTTATTGATGGTCAGCATTTCGGAACCTTAAAAACAAACATAAAATATGAATTGGTTTCAGAAAGAAAAGAAAAAGTAAACATAGTTAAAGCCGAAAAATTCAATACCTTTCACTATGCATTCTATTTAAATGCATTTTCAGATATCGGTTATGTCAGTGCTACAAACATTGACACTACCAATACTTATGTTAATAAGTGTTTAGTCGGATATGGTATTGGACTTGATTATGTCACATACTATGATAAA
>JAUZOY010000203.1 GCA_030706235.1 Bacteroidota bacterium
TACATATCTACCGCATTCATAGAGATTTCCGTGTGGCATTATCCTAAATATATTATTTATGTTTATCCATAGTAAAATAAATAATCCACCTCCAACAATTAATTGATTTATAGAGCTTTTTTTGTATATTGATTCGATATTTTTTATATCATTATTTTTTATAGCTTCAGAAACTATAGGAGCACTAATTTGCATCAATGCTCTTGATGGAATTTCAATTATAGCAATCATATAGAATGCTATTGTAAAGATTCCTGTTTGCGATATTCCTAATTTTGAGCTTATCATAAATACATCAATTTTTCCTGCAATTGCTGAACCGATACCGCCTAAAATTATGAATATTGTATAATAAATAATCTGTTTAACAAGATTCTTATCTATCCATTTAAAATTAATTTTAAAACTAATTCTTAAAAATTTTCTAAGGTAAAATAGATTTAATAAAAAACCAGTAAAATAAATTCCTATCAGAGAAATTATAAATTGATTTAAACTTAATAGTTTGAAATAAAATAAGAAGATTATTAGAATATTTAAAATTCTTATGATTATTTCTCTGATCATTTTGGGAATTACAATTCTGTATAAACATGTTGCAAAAGTTTCTACAACATTAAGATATGAAAGAATAACAGTAAATGGAATGATATAATAAAAATATGAGGTAAATATTTTTGAATTAGTAATAAAATAATTTATAATCAATGGTTTTAATATTATATAAATAATGCCGAATATAATTAATCCGATTATCGGTATTATTAAAAAAAATGCAAAAAAGCCCCTATTACTATTATCCGAATCTTTTTTAAAATATGGGAAAAATTTTATAGCTGTTTGTGGTACTGCTAGTTGTACGAAAAATACCAAAAACATTGCACTTTCACAAAACATTCTGTTCAAACCAATAACTTCAGGTGACAGACAGTATGGGCTTACCAGTACAATGTTTAAAACTCCAATTACAGCTCCGATGTAACTAAATATTGTAGCTTTAAAACTTTGTCTTAAAACTATTCCCATTTATTTATAATAATTAAGAGTCGTGTTGAAAATATGCATTATTTATATGTGGATAAAAAAATATTTTTGTTACTACTATTATAAATTATTTCTTTTGATAGATTATAGTTTCTGAAAAGTTATAGTTATATGGTCCGGGTCCAAAATATTTACCGATAATTTCGAAATTTCCATTTAGATTTTCCTTATTATAATGCATAAAATAATGCTCCCTTTCAGCATTGTCAATGAGTAAATAACCTTTACTTTTAACTTTTGATAAACTATGCATAATACATGACGGTCTTGATCTTCCGTCAATTGATATCAAATCGAAATATTCATCCGGAAATCTGTCTATATATGTAACATAATTTTTAAAATTATAATTCATATATTCCTTTGCACTAGATTTGTAATTTTCGGGATTAGAGTAATCAGTTAATATTTCATTAGATATATCCTTTTCAGGTTTTATTAATATAATATTATTATTTGAGTTTTCAGGCTTGATTTTCATAAGTATATTATACCAATCTTCAACATGTTCAATAGAAGTGGTCTCCTTAGCTCTTTTCCAGAAAAATATGGAGGAACCTCCACTACCGTATTCAAAAATCTTGAAATCATTTTTAATTATTTTTTTTAACAATAATATTGCCTGAAAATTAATCCATGGATAACCAACTTTAATTGAATTTTCTGATCGAGTTGTTAAAAAAAGAAACAATATTTGAAACATCTCTATAAATGACATTTTAGTCTTTAACAATATTTTTATCTTTTCTGATTTTGTTATTCTTTTTTTCTGATTATTACACATTACAATTTTAATAAAATGTTTATAAAAATTTAAAAAGTATTATGAATTTTATTAAGGGCATCAATAAAATTTTGTTTTACAGTGTTGATGTTGATTTCTTCGAATATGATTTTTTCTGAATTTCTACCCATTTTTTCAATAATTTGAGGATTATCAAATAAATATTTGATTTTTTCAGCCAGACTAATTTCATCACCTTCTTTAAAATATAATCCGTTATAATTTTCACGTACTAAATCTTTTTCAGTACCATCACAAACAGAACAAATAATTGGTTTTCCGACTACCATTGCTTCATTTATTGATAATCCACCCATACCTGCTAAAATATATATGGTTGATTCCATCATATATTTTACCAGAAGTTTACTGTCATATACTCCGTCGACAAAAATAACAGAACTATTTATATTAAGATTAGTAGAAAGCTGTAGAAGATCATTTTTTTGTGGTCCATTACCTATAATTAATAGCTCTGTTTCAGTGTATTTATCTTTTACAATCGCTACTGATCTTATTAATAGATCAACTCTTTTCCATGGAACCAGTCTTCCTACATGTATTATTCTGTATTTACATGGCTTCATCAACAGTGCTTCCTTTTTTGCTTCTTCTTTTACCATTAACAAGGTATCCGTATCCGGAGAATTGTATGTGACGAAAATTCTATCCTTTTTTAAACCATAAGAACTCTGAATTTCAACTGCACTATTAGTATAATTTATACTACCATCAATGAAATTATAGTATCTTTTTCGTATAAAGGTTAAAAGGGAAGTTTTAAGGATAAAAAACATTCCTCTGTTTTTTTCAAATTTTAGATTTTCATCATAAATAGGGTGTGCTTTATAATAACTAAAAGCTTCATTTTGTTTTGGAACGCAGAATGGTATTTCTCTTAAAATAAATTTTATTTTACTTCTTTTAATAAAATAGAGCAAGGAAGGATAGAATACAAATCCGAGTATATATGGCCAAAGAGTAATAAAAATATCCGGATTTTCTTCTTTTAGAATGAATTTTAGATTTTTTAAAAAAGGTTTACGATAGTATGTAATATATTCATCTGTATGAATAACTTTAAATTCAATTCCTTTGTTATCTTGTTTTACTCCCTTACCGATTGTCTTACTTTGTCCTTTTGGAATTACAACAACTACTTCAAATCCTTCTGTTGCATTTATTTTGTTTAGTAATGGTATAAGGTAATGTGGCAGCCCTCCAAAAGTAAATAAAACCTTCATACATGAGTAGTTTTAAGTAAGCAAAATAAAAATATAATTTTAAAATCAAAGATGAAAAACCTACTATTATAGATAATTTATGATTGATCTATATGACGTTTTATTCTTCAATTTTTCTTTGAAGGTCTTTAATAACTTCAGAAAGCCCTTTTACGAAAGCTATTTCTTTCATTTTATCTTTTGCTTCCTGAACAGGTGATCCGAAATATGTTTTGCCTCCTTCAAGTGATTTAGGCACTCCTGATTGTCCTAAAACAACAGCTCCTTTCCCTATAGTAAGATCCTTTTGTACACCTACCTGTCCCCAAAGAATTACGTCATCTTCAACAGTGACAACTCCTGCGATGCCGACATGTGAGGCAAACAGGCAGTTCTTTCCGATTACAGTATCATGCCCTATTTGAATATGGTTATCAAGTTTACTTCCCCAGCCAATAACTGTATCTCCTGAAACTCCTTTATCTATAGTGCAACATGCTCCTATTTCTACATTATCTTCGATTATTACCCTTCCGCAGGTATGCATCTTGTCATAATATTCAGGTCTTCTTTTAAAATAAAAAGCATCTGCACCTAAAACAGTGTTAGAGTGAATTATTACATTATTTCCGATAATTGTATCCTGATATATACTGACATTTGCATGTATTAAACAATTTTCACCTATGACAACATTATTACCTACAAAAACACCGGGTTGAATAACTGTATTTTTACCAATTTTAGCTGTGGGGCTAATCATTTTTTCTGATGGAGTGAAAGTACAAAAATACCTTGTCAGAAAATTATAATCCCGGAAAGGATCATCTGAGAAAATTAATGCTTTCCCGGAAGGTTTAGCTACTCTTTTATTAATAAGGATTGTAGTAGCATTAGAATTAAGAGCTTTATCATAATATTTAGGATGATCTACAAAAGTTAAGTCTCCTTTTACTACTTTATGAATTTCATTTATTCCGGTAATAGCAAAATCTGAATCTCCGTCAAATTCTGCTTTTATCAGATTCGCTATTTCACTTAGTGAATATTTCCTGTCTAACAGCATAACTTAAAATTTAAAACTATTTATTTAACTCTTTAAACATAGGTCGAGTTTCTTGTATCAATTTTAATTCTGTCTCCCTGATTAACAAATAGTGGAACCTGGATTACAGCTCCTGTTTCAACAGTTGCTGGTTTCATGGCATTTGTTGAAGTATCTCCTTTAAATCCGGGTTCTGTATATGTAATTTCCAATTCAATAAATGCCGGCATATCACATGTAAGTGGAGTTTCTGTTTCAGCATGTATGAGCATTTCAACACCCTGACCTTCTTTTAATAATTCTGGAGTAGGTACAAGGCTTTCATCTAAAGTTACTTGTTCAAATGTTTCATTATTCATGAAATTATATCCCATATCGTCTTTATACAAGAACTGAAAAGCTCTTCTTTCTACTCTTGCAATTTCAATTCTTGCTCCTGAGTTAAACGTATTGGGAATGACTTTCCCTGTTTTCAGATTTTTTAATTTAGTTCTGACAAATGCTCCCCCTTTCCCAGGTTTAACATGTTGAAATTCAACTATTGTATAAAGGTCATTATTAAATTCTATACACAAACCGTTTCGAATATCTGCAGTAGTTGCCATAAAATGCTATTCTGTTAAATATTAATTCATTATTTATCTTTTTTGCAAATGTACATCTTTATTTTAAAATGGCAAAAACAGAAGTGAAAAATAAAGAGTTTAAAGTCTTTAATTTTTAGTTAGTATTTGTTTAAGAGTTGAAACGAAAAAATCAATTTCTTCTTTCTTATTATAAATACTAAATGAAATGCGGATGGGAATTCTATCGGAGTTCGGATATAATGTGCTAAAAACATGAGAAGGATTGTTTGTCCCTGATGAACAGGCGCTTCCTGAAGAAACTGCTATACCTTTCATATCTAGTAAATATAAAAGCATTTCATTGTTTTTGTCTTTTGGAAATGAAATACTTATAATATTAAATAATGATTTGTTTATGCAATCGCCATTGAATTCTATATCATTGAAACTATCTTTAAGGGATTTAATAGTATAATCCTTCAATTCTTTAATGCATTTTTGATCTTTTTCAATGTTAGTTACGGCAATTTCAAGTGCTTTTGACATTCCAGCTATTGCAGCTATATTTTCAGTACCACCTCTCATGTTTTTTTCCTGGTGACCTCCAGATATTAATGGATTTATCTTCACTGAATTGTCAATGTATATAAATCCAATTCCTTTCGGTCCATGAAATTTATGAGCTGAACATGAAGCAAAATGCAGATTCAGTTTTGATAGGTCAATTAAAAAATGTCCAATTGTTTGTACTGTATCAGAATGAAAGATTGAATTATATTTTTTGCATAATTCTCCGGTTTCTTTTATTGATAATAAATTTCCAATTTCATTATTAGCATGCATTAAAGAAACAAGTGAATCCGGATATTTTTTTAAAAGTTCTTCAAGATGATTAAAGTCTATATGTCCATCTGATTTAATTTTTACATAAGAAACTTTAAAATTATTATGCTTTTGTAATGCATCCAATGTAGAAAGTACTGAATCATGTTCTATTGGTGATGTTATAACATTTTTAATGCCAAGATAATCTATTGACCCTTTAATCACCTGATTATTTGATTCTGTCCCTCCTGAAGTGAAAAATATTTCTGAAGGTTCAACATTAAGCAGATTTGCGATTGTGCGTCTGGAATTTTCGATTATTACTTTTGACTTAGTACCTGAAGAATGTATTGAAGAGGGATTTGCATAATAATACCTCATAACATCAGTCATTACCTGAATGACTTCTTCATGCATTTGTGTCGATGCAGCGTTATCGAAATAGACCA
>JAUZOY010000204.1 GCA_030706235.1 Bacteroidota bacterium
GTCGGTTCATCCAGAACAACCAATAAGGGATTATGCAGCAAGGCTTGAGCAAGTCCAAGTCTTTGACGCATTCCCAATGAATATGTTTTTACTTTATCATGAACTCTTTTATCAAGTCCGACCAATTCGATGACTTCATCAATTCTTTTTTTCGTGATGCCTTTGTAGGTTCTGGCGAATTGTTCCAGATTTTCATATCCCGTAAGATACTTATACATTTCCGGGTTTTCCACGATGCCTCCTATTTTTTCAATTGCATCTTCATAGTCACTTTTAATGCTATGCCCGTTTATGTAAATCTCACCTTCAGTAATTGATATCAGTCCGAACAGCATCCGGATCGTTGTTGTTTTACCGGCGCCATTCGGGCCTAGGAATCCAAATACTTCACCTGCTCTGACATCAAATGAAAGAGCATCAACGATTGTTTTATTACCGATCTTTTTTGTAACATTTTTAAATTGTATAACTGTTTTTTTATCCATATAGCCTCCTTTTTAATAATTGATCCACAATGTTTAGGCTCTCTTATAAAAGGAAATCTGATTCTATTTTAATTCAAGTTATAGATAAAGGATGTGGAATACCCTCCGAGTCGCTGCCCTTGGTATTTGACAGATTCTATCGGGCTGATGAATCAAGAAATAAAGCGACCGGAGGTTTTGGCCTAGGATTAGCTATAGCAAAGGAGATCGTATCGAATCATAAAGGTACAATTTCTGTATTCAGTAAAATATCTGAGGGTACAAAAATTGAAATTATTCTCCCCCAATAAGTGCTTAATCCATCTGGTTTATTGTGCTTTTTCATATAGATGATTCATAGGACGATAGCTGCTTATTCCAAGCTGTTTTATTTTTTTCGTTCCATCCTGTGCAATAATAGTAATCCATGATCTTACCACAGCTCCATCCATGCCTTCCAGAAGCATTTTCTCTGTTCCTTGGGTCAGAGAAGGATTTATTTTATAGGTTTTCTGTGCTTTCTGCACACTTTGCACTTCATGTCCCCATTCTATTTTCGGAGGCTTAGTAACACCGTAAAAAGCCATATACAACGTATTATCAATTCCCTGAGCCCATATAAGGATATTTGAACCTGTATTGTTTCTGAATTTAAAGTCACGGGCTCCATAAGCAACCGTTGCATCCTGACCATATGGAACATACGGTACAGGCATGCTGTGAGCATGTCTTTCCACTATTTCCGTATTACTCAGAATACTTACGTTGTACAATGTTGAAGCAATCTTGCAGACACCGCCTCCTATAGTCGTAACAAGCTGTGAACCTATATATGTCGGGCCTTTTTGAAAACCTTTTTCCTCAATATATGGACCAATCGAATTATTCTGTGAAAAAACTTCACCCGGTTTGACAACGATACCGGCAAGCAGTTTTGCGGCAAGATGCACATTATATTCTTCTCCGGGAAGCGGATCTCTCAACACAGTCTTATATCCGCCAAGCAGGGTAGGGGTTCCGTTATTTTGCACTGCAGCCTTGAAATCAACATCATTCACCCAAGGCATTTCTTCATGAGGTCCCGACTTTAATTGATGAGGTATCCCAACAGATTTTTTTTCACCTTTTTCTTCCTGAATTCCTATTAGATCCGGTGCTTTAGTCCTCAGCTTTTCAGGTATTTCAGGATTTATGGAGCCTTTGTAAAGGTTAAAGCTGCATATAAACATAATCAGGATTATAGTAAAACCGTAAACTGCAATTTTAATAAATTTTTTCTTATTCATTGAGTTTTTCATTGCCCCTTCTTAGTACTTTGTTTTCCGGATAATATTTTTTGTACCTTTGAATAAATTTAATCAAAATAATATTTCCAGTACTAAAAAAGCCAAAAAATTCATATTTTCTCGTATGGACATAATTTTTTATTTGTTGAAGGTCTGCATATGAAGGCAAATACAGGAGGTAAAAATACAATGGTTCTTTTACTGGCAATGGTGGGTATGGTTTGCTGGGGTGTAGCGCCCATCTTTGTTAAACTTGGTCTTAATCAGATCAATCCTATAATAGGCCTTTCGATTAGAACCTTAATAACAGGGGCATTTCTGTTCAGTTGGATGCTTCTGGACGGAAGCATTGTCCAATTTAAGACAATCCCGATAAGTGCGGTATTTTTATTAACCATAGAAGCAATATTGGCTACCCTAATAGGCGATCTGGCATATTTTGCAGCTGTAAAAAAGGGTACAGCTTCATTGGTAACCATAATAATGTCCAGTTCACCTTTGATTACAGTAATTTGCTCGATAATTTTTCTAGGTGAACATATGACCTTTATAAGAGTGATAGGATCATGCTTCATTATCCTTGGCATCATTTTAATCGTTTAATGCAAACTATATTTGCATAACTTTCTATATATTGCTAAAAATAATTAAACCGATTATTAAAGGGAAAAGGACAAATTATATGAAACGAAAAAAAGGGATTACACTTAAAAAATTAAGAATACTGACTTTATTTCTAGCCTGCATTCTGGCTGTATTGTTTGGAATAATTTCTATTGCAGGGAGTGGATATACGACTCCTAAGAAGAAATTAATAATTCCAAGTAATAATTCAATTTCACGCTCAGCACCCGAGGTTAAAAAGCCCAAGCTTGCTTTGATTATTGATGATTTCGGTCAAAGCAGGGCAGGGGTACGGGAAATGATGCAGATAAACAGGCCTCTGACAATTGCAGTTATGCCATTTCTGAGTTATTCTAAAAAAGATGCTGAAGAAGCCCATAAAAATGGATATGAAGTCATTGTACACCTTCCGATGCAGTCACAGAAAATAGATATCAAAAGCTGGCTTGGCCCTGATCCGGTTGAAGTCAGTCAGAACGACAATGAAATAGATAAAGTAGTCATAGATTCGCTAAACAACATACCTTATGCTGTAGGAGTAAATATACATATGGGTGCATTGGCAAGCGGAGATGAAAGAGTTATATCCTGTGTCATGAAGATGTTAAAACAGAAAAGCCGCTATTTTATAGACAGCAGAACATCCAGCAATACGATTTGTGACAAGATTTCTAAAGAGGTAGGTATACCTTATGGCAAGAGAAATGTATTTTTAGATAACGGCACAAAGGATAAAGAATATATAAAGAAACAACTGCTTTTTGCTGCAGATATTGCCGAAAAATATGACTTTGCAATAGCAATAGGTCATGTTGGTTCAATGGGAGGAACTGAAACGGCGGAAAGTATAAAGGAGATGCTTCCGCAGATAGAAGAGAGGGGAATTGAGCTGGTTTTTGTTTCTCAAGTGGTAAAAGTATTTAAATAAAATAGGCAAGAGACTTTATTGAGCCTCTTGCTTTTCAAATGTTACATATTTATTGTTACTTTTGTGCCGCTTCTAACAAATCCATAGAAATCTTCAACATCTTTGTTTGCAAGACCTACACAGCCCCAGGTCCAATCCTTGCCAAAAGATGGTACGCTGCCGCCATGAATTCCGATATAACCTCCAAGTGCTGTGTCCTGAGGAGGTGTCTCTCCATTGTTGATTGCCTTCACAATCCGATTATAGGTTTCTTTGCTGATAATTCCGCTGTTAAGACCTCTTTGCGCTGCACTTAAATTAGGATAGCTTAATTCCATCCATCTTGTTCCCAGGTAGTAGTCAGCCGGACTATACACTGTTTTTTCCGTGATGTAAAAATCACCTTCAGGTGTTTTTTTATCACCTACTACAGACTTGTTTGGAGGTCCACCTTCACCAAGTTCAACATGGTAGCTTTTCAGAAATACACCATTGCTGTACAACGACAATGTATGGCTTGATTTGCTGACAACTATGTTGATATTTGCCCCGGAAGCTATTCCTTTTTTCTTAAGAATGTCTTTCAAAGCCAAAGCTGCTTCTGAAGCAGTCTTTATATTGCTTTTAACAGTGTTCACGTTTAAGGTTCCGGTTTTCTTTTGAGTTTGATTGTCTGATGACAGCCCAAAAGCATTATATTGAGTTCCGATTGACAATACTGCAATACACAATACCAGTACAGCTACAAAAGAATAAAATTTTGCATTTGTATTTTTAAATTGCAGGTTCATTTTTGACCTCCTTCTAGTGCTTTGTAACAATTCAAGCCTAAATATTATTCAATGTGTTGTAAATACACTTCTTTAATGTTGTGGCCTGCTTATCTATAGCTACTAGACTATACAGGCCACATATTCGACCCGTAAAACAGCATCAACTATTCTAACACAATGGAGATATTTTTCCGAAGGTATTTTTATGAAAGTGAGGAAGCAGGGGTAAGCGGATATATGTTAATGCCCAAGAACTGGCAGGAGTTATAAAAAAATGTTGATTTTGCGCTGAAAGTAACTTACAATATTACATACAGATCCAATGATGTATTTATATGGGTATGCTGGTATGAGTTCAAATATAGATCATATTTAGTTAATAGATTTTTAGATTCTATAATATAATTTAGACAATGATGGAAAAGCTTTATTAGAGATACAAGATTTTTAACTTAAGCTTAGAATAGATTAATTGCAATTCCAGGGAGAACAAATTTTATGAACAAAAAAATATTAAGTATATTAATTTCACTTGTATTAGTCGTCGGAACGATTATCTTTATACCGGGCAGCTATTATAATATAAGAGCAGAAGATAAGAATATTTTAGTTGGAGACATTAGTAAAATAGATATTACTTTTACAAGCGACAGGTTTTATCCTGTAGGATACAAAACGATTAGTATTTCAGACGTACAAATCCAAAAAGCCATTACTTCTATGATAAATGCTAGTGTCCCTGCGGCAGATTCAAGCAAGTTCGATAATATGAGCGGTGAAGCATATAAGGATAGCAATATTGTTTTAACTCTGAAGGATGGAACTAAGAAACAATGTAAATTTGCTTGTGACGGCTTGTACGAGATAGGGTATATCGAAATCAACGGTAAAAAATACGAACCTGGATATGACTTTTTCAGATACATAGAAAGCTTTTTGGAATATAGAAAAATCAACTCCAACATCAGCAAGGATGTGAATGCACTATTCAAAAAGTATGGCTGGACACCTGATTTTATGGTTAATACATTAAAGGAAACTCTTCCTGTTGATTTTAAACACAATGCAGGCGAATTTCCGTTAAAGATATACTGGGCATATAACAATGAATTGTCAAAGAGCATAGGTCTTAATTTTTCAAAATACTGCGGGAAAGCCGTAAGTATTGAGTTATACAGACTTCATGATCCTTTGCCGAAGGAATTTAAACCATATAATGAATCAATTGGCGTTGTTTTAAGAAATTCAGGAAAAATAATCGGTGCCTATATTTCAGCCGGCCGTCAAAGACCCTTTGCATGCGCACTCAACAAAAAGGATTTAATGCAAATTACAAAGAAGGATTGGAATAGTTGGCTGGACGGATACATTAACTATAATGATAAACTCGAAAAAGAATTAGCTAAAATGAAACCTGAGGATATTATAAAAAAATATTATCAAGCTCTAGACAAACATGATATAAAAACAGCATATGCCTGCTTAACAAGAGATATGCTTTGCAAATATTTAACAATGAATATGGTGAATGAAAAGCTGCATAATAATGGAATCGATGATAATTCAAATTATGACGGTTCTCAAAATATAAAATCAGTTAAACTTATTGGAATAAAAAAGGGAAACTCTTCGGGTAAAGTGTTAAGTTATTCCGTAAATATAGATATTAATTATTTCAAAGTAATTACTTCAGAAAGCGGAAAGACTATTCTGTTTATATATATGCAAAAAGAAACAGAAAAGTCAGGCTGGAGAATCAGCATTATAGGCACAGGGCCATGA
>JAUZOY010000205.1 GCA_030706235.1 Bacteroidota bacterium
AGATATAAGTCACAAGAATTTTGGAATGAATAAATCAAATTATGCAAAACTCGGGAGAAAAGTTGACAGTATAATACATTGTGCCGCTATTACAAGTCATTATGGTAATTATGATGATTTTTACAAAGTGAATGTTTTGGGGACGCAAGAAATGATAGATTTTGCTATTAGGTATAAGATAAGATTGAATCATATTTCAACGATAAGTGTTTCGGGTGAATATTTAGTTGATGATAAAGACAAAGAAGAAATGTTTACGGAAAATGATTTTTATATAGGACAAAATTATTTAGATAATGTGTATGTTAGAAGTAAATTTGAAGCTGAAAGTCTTGTTTTTAAAAGTATGAAAGAAGGATTGGATGCCACAATTTTTAGGATGGGTAATCTAACGGCAAGATATATTGATGGACAGTTTCAACTGAACATAGCTCAAAATGCTTTTTATAATACAATAAAATCAATAATTCAGTTGGGAGCTATTCCGAAAGATTTGCTTCAACAAAGCATTGAACTTTCACCAATAGATTGTTGTAGTAGAGCTATTGTTGATATAATACATACAGAAGAAGCTCGCGGAAGAGTTTTTCACATATTTAATCACAATAAAATAAAGATTGAAGATTTAATATGTATTTTAAATGAGAAGGGTATAAGAGTAACAAAATTAAGTAATGAAGATTTTGGAAAGGTTGTACAAGATGCGGCTCAAAACAAAGTTAAGCAAGATGCATTATTCGGTATTATTAACAATATGGGTTTTATTGATAAAACACCGTACAATATTTTGATTATTCCGAAGTCTGAAATATCACAAAAATATTTAAGCAAGGTAGGTTTTAAATGGGAACCAATTACCGAACAATATATTGGTAAGCTTATAGAATATATGAGAGAAGTAAATTTTATTAATAAAGGGGTCAGCGAGAAATGTTAGACAAGTATAGTATACTTTATTATCTATTGGTAATATCAACATTATCACTTGTTGTTTTAGAAGCACTAATTATTAAAATGAGGAATAAACGACAAATTCACTATGCTTTTGTTAGTATAATATTTTTTATGTGTATATATAATTTGTCCATCGTAATTCAGCTGCCAATCATAAAAACACGTGGATATTTAAATATTTTAACAGATATGTATTTCATCGGGGCAGCTTTTGTTGCAGTATCAGTTTTATATGCAGGCATAATATTTGCTAAAACTAAAATAAGTTTTTCAATAAAACATTTATTGGTTTTTATCGTGCCCATTATTACTGTAATGATGATTATTACCAATGACTATCATCATTTGTTTGAAGTTGAATTTAGACTTGACAGTGGAGGAGATGGACCATATTTTTATGTGCATGCAATATATTCTTATATTTGTATAGCCATTGGCTTGTTTTATTTTATCGCCTTCTCTATAAAAAATTCTGGATTTTTTTCAAAACAGTCAATGCTAATATTTATAGGTATTTTAGTACCAACTTTATTTGATACTTTAGGTACTTTTGATTTAATAGATTGGCCAGCTTGGACAGAAAATATCACATTTGCTTTTTTACCGATCTGCTTTATGTTTGCAATCCTTAAATTCGATTTCCTCAACGTAGTACCAATTGCTCTTCAACGTGTGGTTGACCTTATTTCAGATAGCTATATTGTATTAAATGAAAACCTTGAAATAATTGATTATAATAAAACCTTGATTAATACTTTTAATAAAATAATCAAAATTCAAAGAAAAAATAATTTTGTTAAAACCCTAAAGGAAAATGAAAACTTCAGCAGCAGCGCTGAGGATTTTGGAAATCTTATCAATACGGCAGTGAGTCATAAAAAACCTATTAGCTTTGAAAAACAAATTGCAAGTGAGGGTTTTGATAAATATTTTTCAATTGAAATCACTCCCATATATTCAGGAGAAAGCTTCATGGGGACCATTGTTCTTTTCAAAGATATTACTCAACACAAAAAGGATATGGAACTAATCCAGCAGACTCAAAAACAATTGACCGAACGGGAACGTCTTGCTTCACTTGGTGAGCTTGCAGGAGGTGTGGCACATGATATTAATAGCCCGATGTCGGCAGTTCATGGCGGACTTGAGTTTATTCAAAAGCTTTTTGAACAATATGTTAAATTATCAAAAGAAGAAAATCCTAATAAGGAAAAGTTGAAAGAGATTGAGGATGAAATATTGCATCAAATATCAAATGGCAATAGCGCAAGTGATAAGATAATTAAAATTGTAAACAGTATAAGAAACCATACAAGAAATATAAGCGGGGATACAATCCAAGATTTTAAAGTAGATGGAGTTATTGAAGACATCAAAGTTATCCTACATCATCAATTAAAGCAAGCAGTCTGTGAGATAATACAAGAGGGAGATAAAGAAATTACCTTAAAAGGCGATCCGGGCAAATTAGAACAGGTGTTGACAAATCTCGTTGTCAATTCAATTCAGGCATATAACGGTATGCCGGGTAAAATTTTTATCAATACCTTAGTGGTAAACGGAAAGGCAATTATTTCAGTTCATGATAATGCAGGAGGAATTCCTGAAAACTTTAAAGAACATATATTCAAGAAAATGCTTACTACAAAAGGCACTGAAGGGACAGGCATGGGGCTTTATTTATCGCATTCGATTATTACAGGACATTTCGGAGGAAAGATGACATTTGAATCTGAGGAAGGCAAAGGAACAACCTTTAATATAGAAATACCGCAAAGTAAAGACAACAAAAAGGAGGAGTGATGAATATGCCGATAGGAAATAAAATTGTTAAAGAAGATTATACAGTTTTAATAGTAGATGACCAGGAAGAGGTTTTGGAACTTGTTGTTCCACGGCTGAAACTTGAAGGATATAAGGTGCTAAAAGCGCAAAGCGGACCGGAAGCAATTGAGATTATTAAAAACGGCTCAGTTGATGTAATGCTTCTTGATTTCTTTATGCCTGGCATGACAGGTGAGGATGTTGTAAGAGAAGTCAGAACTTTTAACAGTGAGATTATAATAATCCTTCAGACAGGTTATTCAGGAGAGAAGCCGCCGTTGGACATGCTAGAGTCACTGAATATTCAAGGATACCACGATAAGACCGACGGAATGGAAAAATTATTTCTTTGGTTAATGGCAGGGGTGAGAATGAGCGAGCTTGTTCATGAAGTCAAGAGAATGTTCGAAGAAGTCGCACTTGCAAATAATACAATTAAATCAATAAAAGAAGATCAGGCAAGATTAATCGAGCAGGAAAGACTTGCTTCACTGGGGCATTTAATCGGAGGAATCACGCACAATCTAAAAACTCCTATAATGTCTATTGCAGGCGGATTAGAAGGTCTGGATGAGCTTATCAATGAATATGATGAATCCATAGACGATCCGGGGGTTACAAAAGAGGACCATCACGAAATTGCAAAAGAGATGCGTACATGGACAGGCAAACTTAAGCCGTACTGTTCATATATGGGAGATATTATAAGCGCAGTAAAAGACCAGGCAGCGAACTTGAACACATATTCTGAAAGCACATTTACAATTGACGAACTTGTTCAAAAAGTAGACATTCTTATGAAGCATGAACTCAAATACGCTTATTGCAAGCTAAATACAGATATTCAAGTTGATTCTTCGACGAAAATCAAAGGTGCAATCAATAATCTTGTTCAGGTTTTAAATAATCTGATTTCAAATGCTATTCAGGCATATGATAAAGATGGTGGAGAAATAGATTTTAAGGTTGAGCATGTCGGAGACAATATCAAATTTACTGTAAGAGATCACGGCAAAGGTATGCCAAAAGATGTTCAGGACAAGCTGTTTAAAGAAACCATAACAACCAAAGGAAAAGATGGAACAGGTCTTGGCGTATATGTTTCATATTCATCTATTAAAGGCAACTTTAACGGTGATATGAGCTTTGAATCTGAAGAAGGTAAAGGCACTACATTTTATGTGAGCATTCCTGTAAGCAAATAATTACTATTCTTGAACTTTTAAAAATTTTTTAGCAACAACAGAAGGAGAAAAAATGACGCTTTTTGAACTAGGGACTATTTTAATGTTATTATCAATAATTTTAATAGCGACGTTAACAGTATGTATAGTAATGATGCATAGAAAAGGACAGCTTTATTATGCTTGTCTGACTCTTACAACCAGTATGCTACTGATAAATTGTTCAGTGCTTGTAGAAATGTTTTCAACTGGCGCAGAGTGGTATAGGAGTATACTGGATATATCATTTTATATAGGTTATATAATGCTGCCGGTATCAATATTATTTATTGGATTGATATATGCAAAAACCCGTATCGAATTTACATGGAAATACTGGCTGGTTTTCATAGTTCCGACAATTTCAATTCTCGTACTTTTGACTAATGATTATCACCATTTATTATATGTAGTACGAAGTATATATCCTTCTAAAGATATAAGAGGTCCTTATTTTACAGTTCATGCTGTGTATTCATACATATGTATTTTGATTGGGTTATGGTATCTATTATATTTTTCAATTAAAAATACCGGTGTTTCTTCACGACAAGCGCTACTTATTATTGCAGGTATTACTGTCCCTGTTATAGCAAATATTATAAGCACATTTCACTTAACATCTTGGCCTATATATGTAGAAAATACTACTTTTTCGTTTGGCGTTGTATGCTGGATATTGGCAATATTCAGGTTTAAATTTTTAAATGTGCTTCCTCTTGCAATGGATAAGGTTGTTGACCTTATTTCAGACAGTTTCGTCGTATTGAATGAAAGGCTTGAGATAGTGGATTTCAACAAAACATTGGTAAATAACTTCAACAAAATGATAAAAATCGAGAGACAGGTTTATTTTGGTGATGCATTAAAAGAAAGTCCGGAATTAGAAAAACATGCGGATAAATTTATTGACATAATAATGACGTCTATTCAAAGCAAAAAACCTATAAACTTTGAAAAACAATTTTTTGAGAACAATTTAAACAAATGTTTTTCAATAGAAATAACTCCTGTCTTTTCAGGAAAGACTAATATTGCAACAATTTTGTTTTTTAAAGATATCTCAGAGCAAAAGAAAAATATTGTTTTGCTCAAACAGAAGCAGGACCAACTGGTTGAAAAAGAAAGGCTTGCTTCTTTAGGACAATTAATCAGCGGGTTATCACATAATCTGAAAACGCCGATTATGTCTATTGCAGGTTATATCGAGGGGTTACTTGATTTGGTAAAAGAATATGATGAATCAATAGAGGATAAAGAAGTTACAGCAGCAGATCATCATGATATAGCCAAAGAAATGACAGTCTGGTTGGAAAAAACCCAGGAACAGCTTGGTTATATGTCGGATAACATAACATCAGTAAGAGAACAGGCCGTGCAGCTAAATGATAATTCTACCAGAAGCTTTACTATTTATGAATTGATTAAAACAATACAGCCTTATATCAGATATGAGCTGCAGAATAATAACTGCAATCTGGATATAGAAAATGAGGCTGATGAAACAATTACTCTAAAAGGAGAGGTTCATAATCTTGTTCAGGTAATTTACAATTTGATTAAAAATTCAATTTATTCTTATCAAAACAAGGGCGGAGATATAGAATTAAGAATTAAAAAAGAAGATAATAATATTAATATTATGATTAAAGATTATGGCTGTGGGATTGAATCGGAAATAAAAGATAAGTTATTCAAGGAAATGGTTACCACAAAAGGTAAAAACGGCTCGGGATTGGGATTATATATGTCATATTCAACTGTTAAAGGTCGATTTAACGG
>JAUZOY010000206.1 GCA_030706235.1 Bacteroidota bacterium
ACTGCCGGAATGTTTACTTCATTTGAAGATGCAGATCTTGCAAAGAATAAAATCAGAAGTATGAATTATAAAGATGCTTTTGTTGTTGCTTATCTAAATGGTAGAAGAATAAATATTAACGAAGCAAGGCAAATGGCCGAAAACAATCCTCAACTTGCTCAAAGAGCTGAGCTCGCTGTCAGCAATAATATTAAAAATAATATTTCTCAGCCGGAACAAATTCAACCTGTAAAAGTAATGAAAAACTTACCGATTGAAAATTCAGCCTATAAAGAAATTATACCTCCCGATGGCTTTTATTATACAGTACAGGTAGGTGTTTTCAAACGTAAAATCCGTCCGGAAGAACATTATAACCTTGATTCTTTACACTACAAAAATATGCCAAACGGGAATCTCCGCTACTACTCTGGCATATTTTTCAGAGGGAGAACCGCTCTTTCTGCCCGTCAGAGAATTATTAACAAAGGGGTTAAAGGAGCATTCGTTGTTGCATTCAACAATGGCAATCAAATCAACCTTGACGATGCTCTCAGACTTGAACAACCCACGAATCAGTTAGCTCCTGCACAACAACAGATAGTTAAAACCGAACCGACTGTCAAAAAAATGAAAACAGAAGAAGTAAACAATCTTGTAAATATAAGCAATACTGCCAAACTCAATATTCCCGAAGGCAAGATAATTTACAAGATACAGATAGGTGCATACAAAAATGAAGTCCCGGTAGAAGTTGTTAATCTAATGCTAAAGATTGTTAACAAAGGAATAGAACAAAGCAAATCAAACGATATGACAATTTACCTTGCCGGCACATTCGAAGATTATAAGTCAGCCAATGACTTCAGACAAATGGTCAACAAAGAAGGTATTCCGGATGCATTTGTAGTTGCATTCAACGGTCAGCATAAAATCACCGTTACCGATGCAATGAAAGCAAAAGGAGAATAATGAAATCTTAAATTTTGCCATTAACAACTTAATATATTCTGTCCGGATTCTCAGTTAGAAAAGCTTTCCATCCACTTGCTCTTTTGTGGGTATTACTTTCACTTTTCACAGTTTTAGCAGAACATTTACTCTGGTAATGGTGACATACAGCAGCAGCAAGTCCATCTGTAGCATCCAGATTTTCCGGCAATTCTTCAATCAGCTTTAAATTTTTAAGCATCAAGGCCACCTGTTCTTTCGATGCACTACCATTTCCTGTAATCGATTGTTTAATTTTTCGGGGAGAATATTCATTAATAGAAAGAGACCTGCTCAAAGCAGCTGCAATAGCAACCCCCTGAGCCCTTCCTAATTTAAGCATTGATTGAACATTCTTTCCAAAAAA
The DNA here is from genome assembly GCA_030706235.1 of Bacteroidota bacterium. Lineage (GTDB taxonomy): Bacteria > Bacteroidota > Bacteroidia > Bacteroidales > GWE2-29-8 > JAUZOY01. Next base: position 1,337 of record JAUZOY010000206.1, read on the forward strand.
AGGAGCTTCTATTGCCAATTCATCAACATTAAATTCATCAATTAATGAAGTAACCCTGTCATATATCTTTTTAAGCTTCACTTCCTGCTCACCATACTTTCCAAGCTTTAATTCACCAAAAGCCAGCATACAGATACTGTTATTTTCAACTTTTATCAGACCATAGCCCATTATTATTGTTCCGGGATCAATACCTAATATTATCTTTGAATTGTTCAATCGCTTTTATTATTTTTGCAAATGTAAAGAAATATACTTTTCCCTTAAAATTATTAAAGTCCATAATTATAGTTTTTGGTTATATTTGCCGAAACTTATCAGTATAAAACATGCGATTAAAAAAAATAAATCTTTATAAATTAGCTATAATACTTTTCACAATTACTTTATTAAGTAATTGTAAAAAAGATGATAGTACTACTACAAAGGAGACAACAACAATAAATCAACCTCCAACAGCCCCATCAGAACCTAATCCTGAAGGTTGCGCCCAAAATGTATCTACAAATATTTCATTAAACTGGAAAGCATGCTCCGATCCTGAAAATGATATTATAACATATGATATTTATTTTGGAGAGACCTCTCCTCCTCCAAAAGTTAAAAGCAGTCTTGACAACTATTACAACCCCGGTGCGCTAAAAATAAACACTACTTACTTCTGGAAAATAATAGCAAAAGACAATAACAGTAATTCTACTTCAGGCCCTGAATGGAATTTCAAAACAGGTAGTAGTATAACTAATGGAGGACTAAGTCCTATTACATTCAATACCAATATTAAATATGATTCTTTTATTGATCCCAGGGATGGTTATAAATATAGAACTGTTAAAATAGGTAACAGAATTTGGATGGCACAAAACTTAAATTATGCAGCATCCGGATCATGGTGCTATAAAGATAGTGCGGAATTTTGTAATGTTTATGGAAGACTTTATGACTGGACTACAGCTATGCAAGGTTCAGGAAGTAGTAATGACACAATAAATGTTATTAAAGGAATCTGCCCTGATGGATGGCACATCCCTTCTGATATAGAGTGGAATATACTTATAAAAGTTCTATTAGGTGATTATTCGGCAGGTGGAGAAATGAAAGAAAAAGGTACTTCACATTGGAATAGCCCAAATAAAGGAGCAAGTAATATAAGCGGATTTACAGCACTACCGGCAGGATTCAGACTTAAGTCCGGTACATTTTTTGGCATTAATGATGCTGCAAATTTCTGGAGTAGTTTTGAATATGATGCAAATAATGCATTTGAAAGAGAACTTGGCAGCGGTGATACTTATTGTGCCAGAAGTTATTATCAAAAATCTTATAGTTTATCCGTACGTTGTGTAAAAAAAACAAATTAATACATTTATTTACTATACTAATCCTTGCGCCAACATTGCATCAGCAACTTTTACAAAGCCTCCGATATTGGCGCCTTTTACATAATTAATATTACCGTCAGACTCTTTACCATATTTTTCGCATGTTTTATGAATATTAACCATAATGTTATGTAATTTCTGTTCAACTTCTTCTCTTGTCCAACCCAATCTGATTGAATTCTGTGTCATTTCCAGACCTGAAGTAGCTACACCACCTGCATTTGCTGCTTTACCCGGACCAAATAAAATTTTGTTTTTGAGAAATAAATCAATTGCCTCAGGTGTTGATGGCATATTTGCTCCCTCTGTAACACATATACAACCATTATTAATCAACGTTCTTGCATCATTTACATTCAATTCATTCTGAGTTGCACATGGCATCGCCACATTACATCTCACAATCCATGGCGTTCTTCCTTCTACATATTCACAGTTGTATTTTCTACAGTATTCATATATTCTGCCTCGCTTAACATTTTTTAGTTCCATAACATACGCTAATTTTTCAACATCAACTCCCTTTGGATCATAAATAAAGCCATTTGAATCCGATAAAGTAACAACCTTTCCACCTAATTGAGTAACTTTCTCAACTGCATGCTGAGCAACATTACCGGAACCGGATATAGCAACCGACATACCTTCTAAACTTTTTCCTCTGGTTTTCAACATTTCTTCTGCAAAAAAAGCACAGCCATAACCGGTTGCCTGCGGCCTGACCAGACTTCCGCCCCACTCTAATCCCTTGCCTGTGAGAACACCCGTAAATTCATTTTTCAATCTTTTATATTGCCCATACATGTAACCTATCTCTCTCATTCCTACCCCTATATCACCCGCAGGTATGTCAGTATCGGCACCAATATGTCTTTGCAGCTCAGTCATAAAGCTCTGAGTAAATTTCATAACTTCGTTATCCGATTTCCCTTTGGGATCAAAATCAGAACCACCCTTACCACCTCCCATAGGAAGAGTGGTAAGACTATTTTTAAATACTTGTTCAAAAGCCAGAAATTTCAAAATTCCAAGGTTTACTGTAGGATGAAATCTCAAACCTCCTTTGTAAGGTCCTATTGCACTATTCATCTGGATTCTGAATCCTCTGTTCATCTGAAATTTACCATTATCATCAATCCATGGTACCCTGAAAATAATTACCCTTTCAGGTTCAACCATTCTTTCAAGAATTTTTGCCTTATTGTACTTCGGATTATCTTCAAGGAATGGGATAATTGACCTGATTACTTCTTTAACAGCCTGATGAAATTCCAATTCGCCTGGATTTCCGGCAATTACTTCTGCCATAAATTGTTCGATTTTGTCGTCTTGCTGGTTCATTTATATTTATATTTTTATTAATTTTATTTTAAGCTAATTTAAAGCAATTACAATATTAAATATTTTTTTTCATTTTTACAACATTTATTTAAAATATGTCTTCGATAGACTGCGATTATTTTCTTTTTAAAAAAAATTCGAATCTATTTTAACTCTGATTATTTATTAATAAATTTTATTAAACTATGATAATAATAACAAAATATTTATACCTTTGTTTGACATTTAAGTAAAACCAGCAAAGCAGGTTTATATAAACATCTATAAATATGGAAGATAAAAATAAAATTAAAATAATGATCGTAGATGATCATGAATTTTTCAGGAAAGGTGTTATGATCACTCTTAAGCATCTTAAGTATGCTGAAATTATTGGAGAAGCAGGTGATGGCCTTGAATTTTTAAAATTTATTGAAATCAAAAAGCCTGATATTGTTTTACTTGATATAAAAATGCCTATTATGAACGGCATTGAAGCTGCTAAAATAGCATTAGAAAGATACCCTGATTTGAAAATCATTGCCTTAACTATGCACGAAGAAAGAGAATATATTGAGAAAATGATAAAAATAGGTGTTAAGGGTTTTATGCTGAAGACTGTTACAAAAAATGAACTTGACAGAGCTTTAAGACTAGTTAATGAAGGTAAAACCTATTACTCTCAGGAACTTCTTACTTTTTTCACTGCAAGTGCTGATAGAAAACAATCTTTAAAAGAGAATAAAGGAATACTTACAAAAAGAGAAATTGAAATCCTTGAGTATTTGGCAAAGGGAATGACAAATAAAGAAATCGGATTAAAACTTTTTATTAGTGTCAGAACCGTAGCAAATCACAGAGCTAATATGATTGATAAAACCGGCACAAAAAATACTGCAGAATTACTATCCTATGCAATGAATAATGGAATAATATAATTTATTAATCGTTTGTTCTAAGATTTTAATTATTTACTTATGGCATATAGAAATTTGGGAGAATTTATTCAAAAACTTGAAATAGAAAATGAACTTGTAAGAATAAAAGAACAGGTTAATCCCAAATTTGAAATAGCTGAAATTACAGACAGAATTTCAAAAAATAATGGACCGGCTCTTTTATTTGAAAATACAGGAACTGGATTCCCCGTTTTTATAAATGGATTTGGCTCATACAGAAGGATGTGTATGGCCCTCAAATTAAACTCTCTCGATAGCGCTATAGATGAAGGAATAGAAATAGCTGATGAACTTATATCACCCGGGAAATCCCTTTTGGATAAATTAAACAAACTTATGAAGCTTAAAAAAGTCGCTTCATATATGCCTAAAGTTAAGGATGGAAAGGGAGAATGTCAGGAAGTTATTATGAATCCTGTTAACATTTCAAAACTTCCTGTACTGACATGCTGGCAAAATGATGGGGGACCATTTCTAACTCTGCCAATTGTACACACAAAGGACCCTTCTACCGGCATCAGAAATGTTGGAATGTACAGAATGCAGGTATTTAATGAAACAACGACTGGAATGCACTGGCATCTCCACAAAGTATCAGCACGACATTATAATGAGTATAAAAAACTTGGACAAAAGATGCCTGTTGCTGTGGCTCTTGGAGGTGACCCTGTATACACATATTCTGCTACGGCTCCACTACCTGATAATTTTGACGAATATATTTTTGCAGGATTCCTAAGAAAGAAAAGCGTAGAACTTGTTAAAT
>JAUZOY010000207.1 GCA_030706235.1 Bacteroidota bacterium
ACATTCGTCCTCAAAAGCTTTATTATACTTAACCATAAAACTTCCTCCACGATAATTCAGTAACCAACTGACTTCAACATCTTTTTGGAGAATCCAATACGCAATTCCGTATGCTTTCAGATGATTTTTCTGTACTTCATCCATTGGCATCAGCAGATATGTTGCAAAAGACGAATAACTAAAATGAAATAATAATAATATTAAATAAAATATTTTAAAACGGCGATTCATTAGTATTTTCGTTGTTCATTTTAGATTGTAACGTAATGGTTGTCGGAATATTATCAAAATTTTTAGATGGCATGATGAATGATGAATCAGAATCACGATATTCATCAAACTCAATATCGTCAGTAAACATAGCAATTTTATCAATGAATCGAAGTCTTACATCATCCAGTTTACCATTTCGGTGTTTTGCTATTATCAGATCTCCAGTTCCAAGAGTAGAGTTCCCTTTTTCATCTTCAGTAATTTTATAATATTCAGGCCTGTATATGAAAAGTACCATATCAGCATCCTGTTCGATTGCTCCTGATTCCCTAAGATCTGAAAGTTGAGGTCTTTTAGATCCACCCCTGGTTTCAGTCATACGACTTAACTGTGACAATGCTATAACAGGAATATTAAGTTCTTTGGCAAGGGATTTTAATGATCTTGATATATAACTTATTTCCTGTTCCCTGTTTCCCTGTTTGTCACTTGAAGCCATCAACTGGAGATAATCAATTATTACCAATTCTATATTTTTTTGCTGAACCAATCTTCTGCATTTAGCCCTTAATTCAAAAACAGTAAGTGCAGGGGTATCATCAATATATAAATTAGCTTCAGTAAGATTATTTATTCTGGAATTAAGGTAAGACCATTCTTCAGCATCCAGTTGTCCTTTTCTAAGTTTTTCAGCCATAATTTCTGTTTCACTTGAAATAAGTCTTGTTACTAATTGTACTGCGGACATTTCAAGAGAAAAGAAAGCTACAGGTTTTTTAAAATCAGCAGCTATATTTTTTGCCATAGAAAGGACAAATGCAGTCTTCCCCATACCTGGACGAGCAGCAATAATAATTAAATCAGATTTCTGCCAACCGGCAGTAATTGAATCAAGCTTGGTAAACCCTGATGGTACTCCGCTAATATGATCTTCATTTTTCCCGGCTGCCTCAATGTTTTGTATAGCTTCTCTTATAAGAGAACGCATATCCATTGAACCACGACGAATATTTGCCTCTGCAATATTGAACAGATCATTTTCTGCTTTATCCAAAAGATCAAAAACATCTGTACTATCTTCATAAGCATCCTTTATAGTATCTGTAGAAGTACGAATAAGTTCCCGCTGAATATATTTCTGCCCAATTATTCTGGCGTGATATTCAATATTAGCAGCTGAAGCTACTCTGTTTGTCAATGATGAAATATAATATGGTCCACCTACAATTTCCAGTTCACCTGAAATTCGTAGTTCATTAGTAACTGTCAGTATATCTACAGGTTCTGACTTAGTAAAGAGATTAATAATTGCTCTGAAAATTCGTTGGTGAGCATCTTTATAAAAACTTTCCGGTTTTAAAAGATCAATGACAGCAGCCAATGCATTTTTTTCGAGCATCATAGCGCCCAGAACAGCTTCTTCAAGATCTACTGCCTGAGGAGGGAGTTTACCATGCTCCAAAATATTCTGATCCTGTAAATTTCCGGACTTTATTCTTTTTTTAAAATCAGATTTTATAGTATTGGGTTCAGCCATATTTTATAATTCATTATAAATCAATAAATAAAAATCGTCTCAATTCTTATACAAACCTACATAAATTTTAACAAATGGATTTACATTTACAAAAAAATAATATTATATCTTATTGCTAAAGGGAAATCAAAATCAGAATATCATCACAGAATTACTCATTATCAATTTATTTGAAAAATGTAAAAATATGGAAATATTTTGTAATATTTAATTTATAAAAATTTCCTTATTTTGTATCTCAACAAATAATATTTTTAAATCAGAATAAATAATGTTAAAAAATATTTTAAAATATTATTAAGAAATATAAAAATCAGAATTAAGGAATTAAAATTAAACAACATAATTAATCTTAAAAACTAATAATCACATTAAATATGCCAAAATGTATATTCACTTAAATAACTTAACCAATAAAAAATGGATGTTTATAAAAGATTTTATTTAATATTTTTGTGATTTTTTAGAGATAAACGTATAGAAATTTTAAAAAAAGTAAAAAAATTTCAACTTATTAATAAAATGTTTTTTACTTTTGTACCCTTTAAAAACATTAATTTTTTAAAAATTAAATTATCATAAACATGAAAAAGAACAATTACATTTACAGGACTTTAGTTGCATTATTTACAATTGCAATCTTTACAGGATGCGGTAGTCTTGACAAAATGGTTAAAGATTACAATACCGTTAAATATGACGTAACTCCACCTGTATTGGAAACACATGGCGATAAAATCTCAGTTACTGTTAAAGGTAAAATTCCAGAAAATTACTTTCAAAAGAAAGCAACTGTTGAATTTTCTCCTGTTTTGAAATATGATGGAGGAGAAGTAAAATTGAAATCTTTGACATTATCAGGAGAAGGTGTAAAGGATGCAAAAGGAACTGTTATTGCTAAAAAAGCAGGAGGTAGTTTTACATATACAGATGTAATAAAATATAAACCCGAAATGAATAAATCAATACTGTCTGTAAATGTAAAAGCTACAATGAAAAAAACTGTAGAATTTGGAGAAAGAAAACTTGCTGACGGAGTTATATATACATCAAAAAGAATTCAAAAAGAAGAAGAAGTTCTTCCAGCAAAAGATAATTACAATAATGCAGAAGAAATTACTTCAAAATCTGCAGATTTGTTTTTCGAATGGAAAAAATCTAAATTAGATTTAAAACTTCCGATGAACAAGAAAAAAGAAAATATTGATGCTGTAAAAGCATTAGTAGATTTTGCAAGTGGAAATTTGAAAATGAAGAATATTGATGTCAATGCATGGGCTTCTCCTGAAGGGGAAGAAAATTACAATAAAAACTTATCAGGCGACAGAGCAAAAACTGCAGAAAAATATATTAAAGAAAAACTAAAAGCAGAAATAATAGCTAAAGCAAAAAAAGAAAACCCTAAGAAAAATGAAAAAGCTTTATTAAAAGAAGCATCTGTAAAAGAAGCATTGGAATTTATTGATAAAGTAAATGTAAATATTACAGGTAATGGTGAAGACTGGGACGGATTCATAAAATCTATTAATAATTCAGGTATAAAAGATAAAAATGTTATTCTTAATGTTGTAAATGCTCAGCAAGACAGAATGAAACGTCAGAAAGAAATAAATAATATGGTAGTAATCTATAAAGAAGTTGAAAAAGAAATACTTCCAACTTTACGTAGAGCTGAAATGAAGATTAATTATGCAAAACCTAAGAAATCTGATGAACAAATATTAAAATATGCTACAACAACTCCTGATTCTTTAACAGTAGAAGAATTATTATATGCTTCTTCTTTAACAAAAGATGAAAATATAAAATTAAAAATTTACAAATCAGCTACTACTGTTTTCCCACAGGACTGGAGAGGTTACAATAACGTAGCTTTAATTGATATTAAACAGGGTAATGTAACTGAAGCTGCTTCTTACCTTGACAAAGCAAATACTTTAGCACCTAATACAGGTATTGTTCTTAACAATCTTGGAGTACTTGCTGCATGGAAAAAAGATTATGAAACTGCTAAATCATACTACGAATCAGCTCAGCAAAAAGGAGTTAATACTTCATTCAATATGGGAATTTTAAGTATAGTTAGCGGAGATTATAAAAATGCTATCAACCAGATGTCATCCAAAAATTGTTCTGCAAATCTGGGACTTGCATATTTATTATCAAACGATCTTAAAAATACAGGTGTAACACTTGATTGCGCAGAAAAAACTCCTGCTGTATACTACTTAAGAGCAATTGCTGCTTCACGTTCAGGTAATGCCTCAATGATGGTTGAAAACTTAAAATCTGCAATAAAAGGTGATTCATCATATAAAGCTCAGGCTAAAGATGACAGAGAATTCATCAAATTCTTTGATAATGCAGATTTCCAAAATATTGTAAGATAATAATATTAAATTTCTTTATAAAAAGGCATCTGAATTCAGATGCCTTTTTTTGTGCAAATTTTTATTATAACTAACAAATAAATTTAGTAATTATACTTTATCAAAATTAAAAATTTAATTACTTTTGTCATTTTATAAGTCGAATTTTAATCAAAAGAAATATTTAATTTAAATAGGGTTTACAGATATTTTTTAATAATGTTAAAATTAAAATAATTAACTTTTAAAAAAATAAAACCAATGAAAAATATTAATGATAAATGTTTAAGAAAATTAAGTCAGCTATTGAATGGAGATTAGAAAGGGCAGGTCATATCAGATTAAAATTGTATTGGAATATTAAAAGGTTTTTTGATTTTTCTACAAAAGTAAATGTGAATAATATCAGTATTATAGTTGTTGGAAGAAATGATAATTACGGAGGGGATTTTAGAAAAAGACTACAAACAACACTTGACTGGAATATTTCCAATTTACCGGAATCAGAACTTATTTATATAGAATGGAATAAAATTAAAGACAGAGACTCCGACACGGAATGGATTTCAGAAAGATATAATAATTCAAGATGTTTTATTGTTTCAGAAGAAATTCACAAGAAAATCTGCAAAAATCCGCAAATACCTATGATGGAATATTTTGCCAAAAATATGGGAATAAGAAGAGCAAAATATAATTGGATATTACTCATAAATGCAGATGTTTTTTTAGATCCAATTACAGTCAAAAGGATGAATAAATTAAACATTAATACTATTTATGGTACTCATTATATCAACATAGATTGGGATAGAATGCCAATAAACTATAATCATATTAATAAGAAAAACATAAGAAAAACTTCATTCTCAACGAATAAAAACCTATCTTCAGTTGTCGGTAATTTAATTCTTACACATAAAAATAATTGGTTAAAAGCAAAAGGTTACGACGAATCCTTGAGAGATGTCAGATCAGGAGTAGATAATGATGGGTTAAAACAGTTACTTTCTTTAGGGCTAAAGACAATGGTACTGGGAAATCATTTTCATTTAGATCATCCAGAGGCTTCAACTACATCAGGATATAATCCAACTCATGGAAATATTAATGTTTTGAAAAACCGTAAATACCCTTATAAAAATGCTGATAATTGGGGGTTAGCAAATTATAAAGAATTACAAATAAAGGAGAGAATATGGCAAATAGAAGAAATTTAGTTTTAGGAGGATCCGGAACTATAGGAACTGAATTGTGCAAAAGTCTTATTAAACAAGGTGAAGAAGTAATTAATCTTGATTTAAAAAATGGATTTGACCTTAGATTTATGGATTTAATGCCATATAAAAATGTGGATTATTTATGGTTTTTAGCATGGGAAGTTGGAGGAGCAAAATATATTTATAACAATAACAATTTATATGATATTATTAATAATAATTCTTTAATCTGTCATAATATTTTTTCTTTTCTAAAAAAAACCAAAATTCCTTTTTTGTTTACATCATCTCAATTGGCTAGTAGTGACAATACTTATGGCATTACTAAGTTACTAGGTGAAGAATGGACAAAAATATTGGGAGGCAAAACAGTTAGGTTCTGGAACGTTTACGGCTGGGAGGAACCATCTGAAAAATC
>JAUZOY010000208.1 GCA_030706235.1 Bacteroidota bacterium
GCTGATGCAGTTGCTTGGATTGCAATGTTTAAAGCTGATAAAAAATTTTCAAAAATTTATGTCTTAGGTCATAGCGAAGGCTCACTTATTGGTATAATAGCTGCTGAACAAATACCTGTTGACGGATTAATATCTATTGCCGGTGTTGGCAGAACTGCTGATAAAATTATTTTGGAACAGATTAAAAATCAACCAAAAGAGTTTGTTGATCAAACTAAAAGTATTCTTGATAGTCTTGTATCGGGTAAGTTAGTTAAAAATGTTAGCCCTCAAATGCAGATGTTGTTTCGTCCCAGTGTTCAGCCATATATGATTTCATGGTTAAAATATGATCCTGCAAAGGAAATTAAGAATTTGTTAAAACCTGTTCTTATTGTTCAGGGAACAAATGATATCCAGGTGAGTGTAGAAGATGCAAAATTGCTTTCTGCCGCTAAGCCGGATGCAAAACTATTGATCATTGAGAAAATGAATCATATTATGAAAGAATGTGATGCCGATCTTAATAAAAATTATGAAACCTATAACAAACCTGATCTGCCATTGAAATCCGGTCTTGTAGATGGTATTCTGGATTTCGTAAAATAAATATTCTTATGTATTTAAACCTGACTGGTTTCGGTAACCAGTCAGGTTTTTTGTTTTAAATAGTCAGTTTTTTAAAAGACCAATTTTTTTATGATGATGAATGAATTTTAGAAACAATTTTCGTCATTTGTACGTAAAAGTTTTATGCAAATAAATGATTTTTTAGAACCAGGCTTTTATTATCATATCTTCAATAGAGGCAATAATCATGAATATTTATTCTTTGAAGAGAAGAACTATAATTATTTTCTTGAATTGTATGCCAGGCATATTATTCCAATTGCAGATACATATTGTTATTGCCTGATGAAAAATCACTTCCATTTTTTAATTAGAATAAAAGAAGATATATCTGATAAAAATAAAAAACTTCATCAGCCATTTTCAAATTTATTTAATGCTTACTCTAAGAGTATGAACAAGATGTATATTAGAAAAGGTAGTTTATTTGAAAGACAATTTGAAAGAAGGAAAATTGACAATGAGAAATATCTAAGAGCAGTTACGGTATATATTCATATGAATCCATTTAAACATGAAAATAATAAAGACTTTAATTTATATGAGCATTCATCTTATAAATCATTAATTTCAAATAAGCCAACAAAATTGAAAAGAGAAGAAGTAATAGAATGGTTTGGAGATATTAAAAATTTTGAATATTTCCATAAAGAACAATTTATAATAAAAGTAGGATTAATAAATGAAATTGCAGAAACAGATCATTAATATTAAAACTTCGAAACCAAACAGGTTTTCCAAACCTGTCTGGTTTAAGCATTCAGAAAATAATAATTTTATTGAAGTCTTTTATAAATAAACAATATAAGGCATAAAAAAAGGCACTGAAAGTGCCTTTTTATTTAGAAACAAAACTTTAAAATTTACTTATTAATTTAATTTTACTTAAGGTCTTTTTTAAGGTCTTTTCTGTCTTTGTTTAGTTCTTTGCGTTCTGTATTACGAACTTTCTTGTCTTTACCTAATTGTGATTTGTCCTGTTTCATTGTTTTAAGATCTTTTTTGGCTTCTTTCATGTTACCTTTGTTAACATCTTTGTTAACCTGATTCTGATCCTGTTTTATTTCTTGTTTGTCAGCTCTTACGACTTTTCTGTCTCTGTTAAGTTGCCTTTTAGCTGTTTTGATTTCCTTCTTATCAGTTTTTACATCTGATTTTTGACCTGATGCAGGAGGATTCTGTGCAAATGTACTTGCTGTAATAAATAAAGCTGCTGAAATAGCTGCTATAATACCTGTTTTTTTCATGTTTTTTGTATTAATTTTATTTATGAATTCTTATCTATATCTTCAGTTATTCAAAAAGCATGCCAAATAATTATATCCATAATAATCGTTTAGTATTAAAGCTTGATGTTAATATAAAAAATTCTAACTTTGCAAAAATTTTACTGACATTTTAAGGGAGATAATTATGGCTCGTTATTTTAATGATGTATCAAGGACTTTCAGCGAATATCTGCTTATTCCGGGTTTAACGACAAAAAATTGTATGGTAGATAACGTTTCTTTGAAAACTCCCCTTGTCAAATATAAGAAAGGTGAAAAGCCTTCAATTGAACTGAATATTCCTTTGGTTTCAGCTATTATGCAATCTGTTTCCGATCATAATATGGCTATTTCACTTGCAAAAAATGGAGGTTTGTCTTTTATTTTTTGTTCTCAGTCAATTGAAGAGCAGGCTGAAATGGTCAGAAAAGTAAAAAAATTCAAATCAGGATTTGTTAAAAGTGATGCAAATCTTACTCCGGATCATCTTCTTGAAGATGTTCTAAAGATTAAGAGCAAAACAGGACATTCAACGATAGGAATTACTGAAGATGGTTCTTCAGATGGGAAATTGCTTGGTATAGTTACAAGCAGAGATTATAGAATAAGTAAGGATAGCCCAAAGAAAAAAGTCATTGAATTTATGACTCCTTTTTCAAAACTTATTACAGGTAAACTTGGAATAACTCTTAGTGAAGCTAATGATATAATCTGGAATAATAAACTTAATTGTCTGCCAATAATTGATGAAAATCAAAAGTTGAAATATTTTGTTTTTCGTAAGGATTATGATGAACATAAGGAAAACCCATATGAATTATCCGATGAAAATAAAAAACTGGTAGTGGGTGCAGGAATTAATACCAGAGATTATATGGAAAGAATTCCCATATTGGTTGATGCAGGAGTGGATGTCTTATGTATCGATTCATCTGATGGCTTTTCAGAATGGCAGAGTAATACCATTAAGTATGTTAAAGAAAAATATAATGGAGAAGTAAAGATTGGTGCAGGGAATGTTGTTGATCAGGATGGGTTTAATTATCTTGTTGAGGCAGGTGCTGATTTTATTAAGGTCGGTATAGGTGGCGGATCAATTTGCATTACACGTGAGCAAAAAGGTATTGGAAGAGGCCAGGCTACAGCTTTGATAGAAGTTGTCAGAGCCAGGGAAGAATATTTAAAAAAAACAGGTATATACATTCCAATATGCAGTGATGGCGGAATTGTACAGGATTACCATATTGTATTGGCTTTGGCAATGGGTGCCGACTTCCTTATGATGGGAAGATATTTTGCAAGATTTGATGAAAGCCCTACAAAAAAATTAAAAATCGGTAATAATTATGTTAAAGAATACTGGGGTGAAGGTTCAAACAGAGCCCGAAACTGGCAAAGGTATGACATGGGCGATAATGAAAGTCTTAAATTTGAAGAAGGCGTAGATAGCTATGTTCAGTATGCCGGAAAATTAAGAGATAATCTTGAAATCACACTTGGAAAGGTTAAATCCACAATGTGTAGTTGTGGAGCTATTACCTTACAGGAGCTCAAAGATAATGCAAAAATAACTCTTGTTTCAGCTACAAGTATTGTTGAGGGCGGTGCCCATGACGTTATTCTAAAAGAATCAACCATTTAAAATGACCTTTACTGATTGGGTAGGAACTATTGGCGTTACAATTCTACTGGTCGCTTATTTCCTGAATTTGACAGATAAAATCAGTAAGGATGGATTTATTTATCTTTTCCTGAACTTTCTTGGAGCTGCTATTGCCTGTTTAGCTTCAATACTTCTGAAATATCTTCCTTTTATTATTCTCGAAATAGTCTGGACTCTTGTCTCAGCAATTGGATTATTTAAATCTTTAAAAATCAGGAAAAACTAAGTCGCCCATCTTGGCAGTGAAGGCTAATTTTAGCTGTGCATATTCCTTTTAATAATTACAACATTTTCTAAATGATTTGAAGCTAAAATCATCATTCATCAATTCAATATTTATTCTTATTTTGTCATATCAATATCAGAAACGTTCTTTACACTTATTATAAAAAATTAGCGAAAGCTTTTATTCTTAAATCAGAAAATTTCCCCATTTGCCACGAGAATAATGTAGTTGTATGCTAAAACCTTATGGTATTTATATTAATGTGTTGTATTAGTCAGTATGCCAAGCCTTTGTGATTTTTGATGTTTTTGCTACTGGTCAAGATTGATTAATCATATATCTGATAAAATTAATAAATATGTATGAATTTAATTGTTTTTAGAAATGATTTTGAAAGAATAATTGAACAAGATCAGGCGATTATAAACTGCCAAATTTTAAACTCTATGAAATTACTACTTAAAAGCGCTTATGAATATTTAGTATAAAAAATAAAAAAAATAATTATTTATTAAAAAAATTATATAATTTTGCGGCATAATATTATTCTATAAAATTATTATAGAAATATTAATTTAAAAACAAATGAAGAAACAAATTTTAGTTTTCGCAGTAAATATATTATGTATTGCAGGCTACTGCCAATCTGTGACTTCGACATCCGGAGGAGGTGGATATAGTTCCGATGCGAATTTGAACTGGACAATTGGTGAAACTTTTATTAATACTTTTTCGGCATCTAATGAGATTCTTACCGAGGGTTTTTATCAGACAAAACTTACAGCTACTGTTATTGACGAGATAACAAATTATGGGTTTATGATAAATGCTTTTCCTAATCCGACTACAAATGTTGTAACATTAAAGATAGAAAACGGAAAACCCGAAAAGCATACCTATCAATTGTATGACCAGATGGGTAATATATTGGAACAGAAAGTTATAATGGAAATTGAAACACTTGTACAATTTAAAAAATATGCATCAGGAACATATATTATTAAAATTAATGATGCAAAAAATAACAATATTAAAACAATTAAAATTATAAAGAACAATTAAAAGATCCGGATCGCAAAGGTTTTTAAAACTTATAATGATCCTAAGTATAATTCTAATTTGCTTGTTAGAACATTATCAGTTATTTATATCAATAAAATTATTAAAATGAAAAAAACAATACTATTTTTTGCAATGGTTGTAATAACAACCATAAATTTAATGGCGCAAGCTCCTCAGGGTTTCAGTTATCAGGCTGTTGCCAGAGATTTAAACGGAAATATATTAGCTAATAAACCTGTGAATTTCCGCTTCAGTTTATTACAGGGAAGTAATACAGGAATTGTAGTTTACTGTGAAACCCAGAGTTTGACTACAAATCAATTTGGGTTAGCTAATTTAAATATTGGTACTGGAACTGTAGTAAACGGTACATTTAAAAATATTGATTGGTCATCAGGTGTATATTTCTGCAAAGTAGAAATGGATGCTTCAGGAGGAAACAATTATCAGGTAATGGGAATATCGCAGTTGTTTTCTGTTCCCTATGCTCAATATGCTGAGAAATCCGGCAGTGGAGGTGGAGTCGGTCCAATGGGACCAACCGGACCTTCAGGAAATAATGGTAAAGATGGAGCAACCGGTCCTACCGGACCTCAAGGAATAGCCGGACCAACAGGTCCGATAGGAAATACAGGACCTTCAGGATCTATAGGAGCAATGGGTGTCCAGGGTATTCAAGGACCAACCGGACCTCAGGGAATAACCGGACCAACAGGTCAGATAGGAAATACAGGACCACAAGGTTTACAGGGAATAAATGGAAGTGACGGAGCAACAGGACCGACTGGTCCAAAAGGGGATATAGGAACTACAGGACCAACCGGTCCTGCAGGAAACGGAACTTCAATACTCAAAGTTACAACATCCGGAATGGATTCAATTCCAAATCCTGCTGAAGGTATGATTGTTTATAATACTA
>JAUZOY010000209.1 GCA_030706235.1 Bacteroidota bacterium
ATTATGTGATCCTCACAGAGCTACGGTTATTGGGTTGAACAGACAAAATCAACTTAGAGGTATTGAAATGACTTCACCTGACATCAGGGCAGGAGTTGCCCTGTTAATTGCAGCCCTTTCAGCTGAAGGAGTCAGCAGAATTTATAATATAGAACAAATTGACAGAGGTTATCAGAACATAGATCAGCGTTTGAATTCAATCGGAGCTAAAATAAAAAGAATTTAATAACTCAAAAATTAAAAACCATGAAAATTAAAATATTTATAATACTATTTTTAACACTTGCAATTTCAACAGTTAGTCAGTCCCAAAAACCTAAATATAAATCATCGGCAAAGAGTGCCCCACAAAAAAATGTAAAAGTTGGTTTAAATGTTGGTGATAAAGCTCCTGATATCACATTAAATAATACACTGGGAAAGCCCGTTAGTCTTTCATCTTTAAAAGGAAATGTCGTATTGGTTGATTTTTGGGCATCCTGGTGCGGTCCATGCAGAAGAGAAAATCCAAATGTTGTTAAAGCTTATGAAAAATTTAAAACCATGAAATTTCGTGGAGCAAAAGGTTTTACAATATTCAGTATCTCTCTTGATAGAGACAAAAATTCGTGGATGAAAGCAATTAAAGCAGATAAACTTGACTGGCAATGGCATGTTAGTGATCTTATGGCATGGGAATCAAAAGCGGCTGAAGTATTTCAAATAAATAGTATCCCAACTAATATATTACTTGATAAAGATGGAATTATACTTGCAAAAAACCTCAGAGGGGCAGCACTTGATTCTTTTCTTGACAATTTAATTGAAAAGTAATAGTTTTTTTGACAAAGTTACTGTCTTCCTGCCATTTTGACTTTTTTTATATTTCTGGCAATATTTTTGATATTTAGTTATTAAATTTTTTTAAATAAATTCTATTGAATTATTATGACCCAAAAGAATAAAGACAAAAAAAAAGTAGAAGATTTTAAAAATAAAGAAATGATAAATAATAATGAAGAGCAAAATCCTGTTGATGATTTAGATCAAAATGATCAGGATATTGATAATGAAACTGAGACTCAAACTACTGATGATATGCTTAAACAAAAGATTGAAGATATGCAAAGTCAGTTAAATGAATTAAACGATAAATACTTAAGATTATATTCCGAATATGATAATTATCGTAAAAGGACTGTAAAGGAAAAGCATGAACTTTTTAAAACAGCAGCATCGGATATTCTTTTTTCATTACTTCCTGTATTAGATGATTTCAATCATGCTTCAAAAGTAATTAATGATGCACAGGATATTGACTCTCTAAAAGAAGGATTCAATCTTATTCAAAATAAATTTAAAGACTTTTTGACATCAAAAGGCGTTGAAGAAATAAATTCAATTAATGAAACATTTGATACAGATTTGCATGAAGCGATAACAAATATTCCTGCACCTTCAGAAGATATGAAAGGAAAAATAATTGATGAAGTTCAAAAAGGTTATAAACTTAACGGCAAAGTTATCAGATATGCTAAAGTAGTTGTTGGAAATTAATTATATAAATTTATGCCTAATAAAAGAGATTATTATGAAATTCTGGGGGTTTCAAAAAATGCAACCGATGCTGAAATAAAAAAGGCATACCGACAGGCAGCATTAAAATATCATCCTGATAAAAATCCCGGAGATAAGCAATCTGAAGAAAAGTTTAAAGAAGCAGCAGAAGCTTATGATGTACTAAGTAATAAAGATAAAAGAGCAAGATATGACCAGTTTGGTCATGAAGGTCTAAGTGGAGCAGGATATTCCGGATTTGGAAATATGGATGACATATTTTCACACTTCGGAGATATTTTTAGCAGTTTTGGTTTTGGTGGATTTAGCGGATTTGGTTCATCCGGACAGGAAAGCAGGGGAAGAAGAGTTAATCGCGGCACAAATCTCAGAGTAAAAGTAAAGCTAAATCTTCAGGAAATTGCTAAAGGAGCTGAGAAAAAAATTAAAGTAGTTAAATATATTGAATGCGATTCATGTCATGGTACCGGAGCCCAAAAAGGAACTTCCTTAAAAACCTGTACAACATGTAACGGTAGGGGAAATGTAACAAAGGTAACAAATACTTTTCTCGGACAGATGCAAACTACAACAGTTTGCCCTTCCTGCGGTGGTGAAGGAAAAATTATTGCCGAAAAATGTAATGTATGTTATGGAAATGGAATAGTTAAAGGGGATGATATTATCACTATCAATATTCCTGCCGGAGTATCTGAAGGTATGCAACTGAGTTTAACAGGTAAAGGTAATGCAGCTGCCAGAGGTGGCGTTCCCGGAGATCTGATAATAGCGATAGAAGAAATTCCACACACTCTGCTTAAAAGAGACGGTACAAACCTTCTTTATGAACATTATATAAGTTTTCCTGAAGCTTCTTTGGGTACATATATTGAGGTACCAACCGTTGATGCAAAAGCAAGAATTAAAATTGAACCTGGAACTCAATCGGGTAAAATTCTTAGACTTAAAGGTAAAGGATTGCCGGATATTAATGGTTATGGCAATGGAGATATCCTTGTAAATATCAACGTCTGGACTCCTCAAAATTTATCAAAAGAAGAGAAAGAAATTATAGAAAAATTGGCTGCTTCAAATAACTTTAAACCAAACCCTACGGGAAGCGACAGAAGTTTTTTTGAGAGAATGCGTGAATATTTCCATTAACAAGAGAATCATATGGATTTATTAAAAGTAGTCAACGTATCAAAAAAGTATTCCAATCATCTTGCTCTTGATAAAGTTAGTTTGAATGTACCTGAAAACTCTATTTTCGGATTATTAGGCCCGAATGGAGCAGGTAAAACTACTCTTATCAGAATAATAAATCAGATCACTGGACCTGATGAAGGAGAAATACTTTTATCCGGTAATAATCTCAAACCTTCCGATGTAGAAAAGATTGGATACCTACCTGAAGAAAGAGGGCTTTATAAAAAAATGAAAGTCGGAGAACAGGCTTTATACCTTTGTCAACTTAAAGGTTTAAGTAAGAATGATGCTCTTAAAAAATTGAAATACTGGTTTGAAAAATTTGAAATTCAGGCTTGGTGGGATAGGAGAGTAGAGGAACTTTCAAAAGGAATGCAACAGAAAGTTCAATTCATTGTCACTATACTTCATGAACCCAAATTATTGATATTTGATGAACCATTTAGCGGATTTGATCCAATAAATGCAAACTTAATAAAAGAGGAAATTATCGGTTTAAAGAATAATGGCTCTACTATTATTTTTTCAACTCATAATATGGCATCTGTTGAAGAATTATGCGATAATATTGCGTTGATTAATAAATCAAAAAAAATATTAGATGGTAAGGTTTATGAAATAAAAAAAGAATATAAATCAAACACATTTAGTATTGATTGCTCAAATTCAGAGAATAACTTCAATATCCAGGAATTTTTAGATAAAAGATTTGCAGTTCTTTCTATTGATGTTAAAAATGATGCTTTAAAAATAAAAATAAAAATTCCTACAGAATTTAATTCAAATGACTTACTCAAAAATATTATCCCTCACGTAAATATAATTTCATTTAATGAAATAATTCCAACAATGAATGATATATTTATACAAAGAGTAAGTCAGGATAACCCTAATTAAAATATTATGAATAAAATATCCATAATAATCAGGAGAGAATATTTATCCAGGATAAAGAAAAAATCTTTCATTATAATGACAATCCTGGGGCCT
Organism: Bacteroidota bacterium; assembly: GCA_030706235.1. GTDB lineage: Bacteria > Bacteroidota > Bacteroidia > Bacteroidales > GWE2-29-8 > JAUZOY01. The sequence continues at coordinate 3,736 of JAUZOY010000209.1, forward strand.
ATATTAATGGCTGCAGTAATGATAATTCCAATCTGGATTGCAAAAATGTCTGATGATACTAAAACAATTCAGGTAATTGACGAATCAGGTTTGTTTTATAATAAGTTACCTCAAACAGCAAATCTCAAGTTTAAATATGTATTAACAGATATAATGAAAGCAAAAGGTAATTTTAAAAATGAAAATTTTTATGCCATATTATATATTCCTTCTGCTGTCATGACAACTCCAAATACAATACGACTGATTTCTGATAAACAACCTGCATTGAGTGTTAAATCATATGTTGAGACAGCAATACAGAAAGAGCTTGAATCATTGAAGTTAAATGCATCAGGAATTGATAAAGAGCTTTTAAAATCAATTGAAACAAAAGTTAATATTAGTACCATAAAATTACAGGAGGGCAGGGAAGAAGACTCCAGTTCAGAAGTCAGTACAATACTTGGATCTGTTGCAGGAATATTAATTTATATATTTATATTTATGTTTGGCACACAGGTTATGAGGGGAGTTATTGAAGAAAAAACCAATAGAATAATAGAAGTGATTATTTCTTCAGTAAAACCATTTCAATTGATGATGGGTAAAATAGTCGGAATTGCTATGGTTGGTCTTACTCAATTTTTATTATGGATAGTTTTAACCTTTGGAATTGTTAATGTTTTCCAACAAATATATCCCGAATTAGTAAAATTTAAAACAGAGACAAATACAAATAATGTTCTTAATAAGAATAAATTAGATAAATCTATAATATCAAATGCAGATATAAAATCGAGTTCAGGGGAACAGGAGGATGTTAAACAACTATTTAAATCAATTGGAAAAATTAACTTTGGTGTTATGATTCTTGCATTTATATTTTACTTTATTGGTGGTTATTTGTTATATGCTTCCTTTTTTGCAGCGATTGGGTCGGCAGTTGATAATGAGGCAGATACTCAGCAGTTTATGCTACCGGTTACAATACCAATAATTTTTTCATTTTTAATGACTCAGTTTATTATTTCAAATCCTGACGGGCCTGTAGCTTTCTGGCTTTCGGTAATACCTCTGACTTCTCCAATAATTATGATGGTCAGAATACCATTTGGAGTACCATATTTTGATTTGATACTTTCAATGGTACTATTAGTTGCAGGATTTATCGGGAGTACATTCTTGGCTGCCAAAATATACCGTACTGGTATTTTGATGTATGGTAAGAAGACAAGCTATAAGGAACTCTGGAAATGGCTTAAATATTAAGTAAATATATGAATATTGAACTTTGAATTGAAAATTAATTATATGAAGATATATACATATTCAATATTCCTTTTGTTTTTATTAATTTCTAACTTGTTTTTATCATGTAAAAAGGATCAGATAAATAAGAGTACTGATATTAAGCTGGATTTTTCAACAAATAATGTGCAATTTGATACAGTTTTTACAACCATTGGTTCAACTACAAAGAGATTACTGGTATATAACAACAGTAGCAGTAAAATAAATATTTCAAATATTTCACTTGTTGGTGGAAAAAATTCAAATTTCAGGATAAATATCAACGGAGCACCATCAAATACTGCAACAAATATTGAAGTAAATCCTAAAGACAGTCTATATATATTTGTTAAAGTTACAGTTAATCCCAACAATCAAAATTCTCCGTTTGTAATAAGGGATTCTATAATGTTTAATACAAATGGTAATACACAATATGTAAATCTTACTGCATGGGGACAAAATGCATATTATCATACACCTGATCATTTTTCTCAGGATTTACCTGCGTATTCTATAATAAAATGTAATGATATATGGAAAAATGACAAACCACATGTCATATATGGATGGGCAGTTGTAGATCAGGGCTGTAAATTATCAATTCAGGCAGGAACAAAAGTTCATTTGTTTAATAACGCCGTATTATGGGTCTATAATGGAGGATCTATTAATGTACAAGGTACTGCAAATGACCCCGTTATTTTCCAGGGAACCAGATTGGAACA
>JAUZOY010000021.1 GCA_030706235.1 Bacteroidota bacterium
ATCTTTTATCATTTGATAATAATCCCAATCTCAATAAAGCCCAATCTACTCTTGAATGATAAGTTCTTGAACCACAATAAGTATTTTTATTCCATTGACCATCATATTCCTGATTTATTAATAAATATTCAGCTGCCCTCAATGCAGCATTTAAATATTTATTTTCATTTGTTTTTTCATATAATACACACCATCCGAGTATTACTTGACCTGTATTAAATATTCTTGTAAATGATTTTAATGGATTTGAAAGTACTCCTCCAGAGTTGGTCTGTATTTCTATTTCCCAATCTCCAAGTTTTACTGCTCTTTTAAATAATTCATCATCATTAATTAATTCACTTATTGCTAAAAATGTGGGAATTATATAACCACTTGTCTCTGGATAAGCTACCCCCCATCCTTTAATAGGACAAAATAATGAAGATACTCCATTCCCATTACAAACATCTTGTCCTTTTTTTAACCAGTTTATTGTTTCTTTAAGATGTATTTTATCTTCATATTCAGGAAAAAATTTTCCTGTTTCGTAATTCCTTCCTATAAGTTTTAAATTATATCCCGTTCCCACATTATTTTCTAAATATTTTTTATAATATGAGTCCTTGTTCACAACCTTGTTTAATTTATTTTTTAATGTTCTAATCATTTTATTGCTTCAAGATAAAACATTTGTTCAGGTCTATTATCTATATAATCTATATTTTCTAATCTGCTGTTCATGTACTCTTTTTTTTCAATAATTGAAAAACCAGCTTTTTTAAAAATATTGTAAAGAGAATCATAATCAAAAAAATATTTACAGCAATTTCCAGACGCATTATACCCATAAAACCAGGCTACATATTTATCACCTAATGTTTCTCCTTCGAAACGTTCATTACCGTTAGATAATTTTTGAAAAAAAAAATCAAAGTTTTTTTCTACATATAGTTTTGAGATCAATTCCAGATCTTGTACTCCAAATCTGGTAATTCCTCCTGAACATAAAATTCTATATACTTCTTTTATAATTTCTTCAGCTCTTTTATAACTAAAATAGTTTATTGCAGACATGCATATTAATGATTCAACACTATTATCAACTATTGGTAAGTTATTATTATTTAAATCTAAATATATATCTGAATCAGGGAGTATATCAATACCCAAATATCCAGGTATTTTTTGAGACCCACAACAAAGATTTATCTTTTTAAAATCTATATTATTATTCTCAACTAAATTATTTTTTTTAAATATTTTAAATTTGTTTGCTATAACATTGAAATTCATATAAAATTATTTTTAAAAATTTGGGGGAGAATTCCATTCATGTTTTATTATATAAATAGGATGATTAGGATGTTTTGATGCACCTTCTATATAATATTCAGAATCGTCTACATTTATTCTAAATGCATTTATTATATAATCTGATATAATACCATTAATACTTGAGTATATATTAACAGAATACATTCCACTTGTCAATGGGAAATAATTAATGATACAATCAATATATCCATCATTATTAATTAATTTAATATTATTTCTGGTTTCTTCTGTTGAAAAAACTAAGACATGATTTCCTGCAAGAGTATTTATTGATATTGAAAATTCTACATTTTTTATTTTTGCATTTTTTTCAATTTTATAATATAAACGTATTATTGCTTTCTGTCCTGTTTTAACAATTGAATTTTCATTTATTATCTCATAATTTATAAATCTTAGTTTGCCATTACCTTCTCTATCAGTTCTGTGCTGTAATTTTTTAATAACATCAGCTGAGTCTTTAAAATAATCGATAATAACATCTTGTGTTTCTCCGTATTTTTCTAAATAACCATTTTTCAATAAAATTGATTTTTTGCAAAGATTTTGAATCGCAGTCATATTATGACTAACAAATATTACTGTTCTTCCATCTTTTTTGGCTACATCATCCATTTTTCCAAGACATTTTTTTTGAAATTCTGCATCTCCAACAGCTAATACTTCATCGATTATTAAAATTTCCGGTTCTAAATGAGCAGCCACTGCAAAAGCCAATCTAACATACATACCGGAAGAATATCTTTTAACAGGAGTATCAATAAATTTTTCAACACCTGAAAAATCTACTATTTCATCAAATTTTGATTTTATTTCAGACTTTGTCATTCCAAGTATTGCACCATTTAGAAAGATATTTTCTCTACCAGTAAGTTCAGGATGAAATCCTGTTCCTACTTCGAGTAAACTTGCTATTCTTCCTTTTATTTTTATTTGTCCTTTAGTTGGTGAAGTCACTTTAGATATTATTTTTAACAAAGTTGATTTACCTGCACCATTTTTCCCTATAATTCCAAGAACCTCTCCTTGTTTAACTTCGAAATTTATACCACTTAAAGCCCAATAAATATCTTTTTGTCTATTATTATTTTGAATAAAATTGTCCTGAACCTTCTGATATGGATCTTCTTTGCCTAATATTCTTGCTATCCAACTATTAAAATCATGAACAATAGTTCCACTTCCAAATTGTCCTAATTGGTAACATTTGCTCAAATTTTCAACTTGTATCACAACATTTTCTGACATATTTATATACCTATAATTTAGGTTTTAAATTGAATCCATAAATTTTTTCTCAACCTTGTTAAATATAATAATTCCGGTTAAAAGTATAATTATTGTTGCTAATATACTATATCCAAGATAATAAAAATTAAAAACTCCTGATCCTGTAAAAGCATACCTAAAAGATTCTATTACAGAAGTCATGGGGTTTAACAAAAGAACTATTTTATATTTATGAGATAAGGTTGAGAGTGGATAAATTACCGGTGAAGCATACATTAATAATTGTACTCCAAAAACAACAAGAAAATTTAAATCTTTATATTTAGTCGTCAAAGAAGATATTATTATTCCAATACCTAGTCCTAAACCTGCCATGATTAGTATTAATATAGGTACAATTAATACATACATATTAACTTTGATTAGGCATCATCTATAATAATAATATGAGAGCATTAACAGAAATATTAAGAATTGAATTGCAAAAGTAATAATTCCATTGATTACTGTTGCTATAGGAACAGTTAATCTTGGAAAATATACTTTTCCAAATATACCGGCATTAGCTATAAAAGTTGATGAGGTTTTTGTTAAACATCCTGAAAAATATTGCCACATAATAACACCTGACATATAAAACAAAGGTTGAGGTAAACTATCAGTAGATATTTTAGCAATATTACCAAAAACTATTGTAAATGTTAATGTAGTTAATAATGGTTGAATAATAAACCATATTGGTCCTAATATAGTTTGTTTATATACTGATACTAAGTCTCTTTTTACAAATAAAAGTATTAAATCTCTATAATCCCATAATTCATTAAAATTTAAATTTAATAATTTTGATTTTGGTTTAATTATTTCTGTCCAATCTCTTTGAAAATCCATAGTCTCTAAGCAAAATTTTTATATTAAAACAATTTTATCCTCAATTTATACGAAAAATCATATTAAATTTTAACAAAAAAGGATATTCAACATCTATTAAATAACATTATTTAAAAACTGAAAAGAAATTAATAAAATTATTTAAATTTCCCATTATTAATTTTTAATAAATTTCCCTATAAATTCGTTACTTTTATATGTGATTTTCAAAATATAAAAACCTTTTTCTAAATTTGAAATATCCTGAATTACACTATTATAACCTTCATTACCTGATCCTGAAAATACTTTTTGAATTTTAGCACCCAATAAATTATAAATATCTATATTAATAATATCAGCTGTGGGAATTACATATTCTATATTAATATACTGATCTGATGGATTTGGATAAATATTATAAACTTTAAATTCATTCGTAAATTGAATACACATTTGATTATTTTCAGGTACTTCATCAATTAAACTGGTCGGAGAAACACTTACACACAAATGTGACGGTTGATAATCTGACAACTGTTCAAAAGAAGATTTAAATGAATAAAGGAATGTTTTATCTGGTTCAATATTTCCTTTCCAGTTTTCCCAAATAATATTACTACTACCTAATGCTGATCTGAAATCTATAGAATGAACAGGTACATTACTATTATTAGTTACATTTATTTTAACTGAAATCGTTTTCCCGTCATTAATAGGATTAAGATTACTGACAGCTATATCAATATAAGGTTTAATCACGTTTATACTATCCATAATAGAATCATAACAGCCTGTAATTGAATATGATGTTAATGTAATATAGTATTTACCTTTTTTCTGATAAGTATGCAAAGGATTCTTTAAATTACTTATTGCCCCATCACCAAATCTCCAAATATATTTTGAAGCATCTGAAGAAGAAAGATTATTAAAAGTTACATTTAATGGAGGCAAACCATACTCAGGTGAAAAGCTAAAAAATGGTTTAGGTATAGAATTTATCCTGATATTTTTAATAACTGTATCATTGCATCCGGAACTTGTACTTACAATCAAACTTATTTTATATGAACCGGTATCAGAAAATGAAACTGAAATATTTTTATCTTTCGAATAAGATTTATTATTTATCTCCCATAGTCTCCGATAAATAGTATCATTATCAACAATACTGGAATCATAAAGCATTATTGGATTATTTATACATGAATTAGTTACATTAAAATAAGCTTGTGGAGGTTCATTTAACTTTATTGATTTTAACGAAGAAGATGTACATCCATTTATAGATGTTACAGATAATGAAACAGTATACTTCTGCTTATTATCATAAATATGTACAGGATTATTAAGATTTGATGTTCTATTATCACCAAAATCCCATTTCCAGTTAAATATTTTATTCTCACCTGTTGATTTGGTTAAATCATTAAAGCTAACTGTATTACTATGACAATCTGAAGAATATGTAAACTCGGGATCCAGCAGACTTTTAATTTTTATAATATTTGTATCATTATTCTGACAATATTTTGTTTTCCCTGTTAATATTACTTTATAAAAACCTTCTTTATTAAATTTATGTAAAGGATCGGGTAATGTTGAAAAATTATTACTTTTACTTGCCGTATCTCCGAAATCCCATATCCATGAATTAACATCTGCATCTCCGATAAAAGCAAATTTTGTGTTTATATTTGAGCAACCTTCAATTGGTGTAAAACTAATTTTGGGCAAAGTAACAACTCTAACTTGTTTTTTTATCACATTACTACAACTATTATCAGATTTAATAGTTAATGTAACATTTTTATCTCCAGGATATTTATATGGATGACTTATGCTACTAAACGTACTTGTAGTACTATCACCAAAATTCCATAACCAATTTATAATTTTATTACCCTGAAGCTTGGAAGTATCTCTGAATATAATATTAGAATCTAAACAAACAAAACTATTTGATATAAAACCAGCTCTTGGAGCCTTACCAATAATATGGACATTTATTGTATCATATTTTGAGCAATTATTAACATTTTCTGCTTTTAGATAATATGTACCTGAAGAATCAATCTGAAGTTCAGCTCCTGTTGATTTGTCATTCCATAAATAACTTACAGTCTCTTCTGCTCCCTTTATAAGTTTAATTTTATTCCCGGCACAAAATGATGTATCAAGTGGTCCCAGTGTTGCTGTTTTGGAATAATTACTGAAAACTATAGAATCAGAAGTGACAACTTTTGGACATCCTTTAGATTTATCAGAAATTGTTACCGAATAAATACCTGATTTTACAATTGATATTTCTGAAGCGGTGGAACTATCAGACCATAAATAATTAAAAGCGGATCCCAAACCTATATCCCAATTAAGAGTATCTCCAATACATGCCTTATTTTTTCCAGTATATTTATTAATTAATGGGTAATATACATTTATAGTATCATATGATATATTACCATTTATATCTTTAACACTTAATGAATAGGTTCCAGCTTTATTAATATTTATTGATTTTGTTGTTTCACCGGTTGACCAATAGTAATTTACATAATTATTCGGAGCTGTTAAAATTGTATCACAAAAATTATAAACATATACATCCTGACCTAAATTTACTTTTGGAGTATACTTATTTTTAAGATATTTTTCGACAATTCCCCTTTCATTATCGTTTAAAGGTTTGTCATATATAATTATTTCATTGATATATCCATTGAAATAATTATCAGCCTTTCCAATATAATATTTATTATTTATGAATTTATCATATAATAGATTATTTGAATTATCAATTACAGTACCTACTTTGGTACTATTAATATATATCTCTGTTTTATTATTGAAATATTTTTCTATTTCTACAATTTTAAATACAAAACCTTTATTCGAAAAAGTATCACTGTTTGTACGAATATAACTATCATTATTGAAACAAACCAATCCTTGATTTAAAGTTTGTTCTATTAGTGAAAAACCTTTCGTATAACCAGTTTGACTATTATCCGATATTGTGAAAATTCCTTCTCTGCTAATATTACTTTGTAACATATTTCCTGAAAACATCACAAATAATGTAAGAGATTTATTTTCTATACTGTCTATTTTATTTCCACATAAATAATCATTTATTCCATCAAATAAAACACTCGGTAATTTATTAAAATGGTTTTTAACAAGAATAGGCCTATTGTCAATTTCAGATTGATATGCATTATTATTATTCCCACTAATATCTTTCCAAATAGAAATTTTACCGTTGATTGTATCAATTACAGCATCTGCTTTAAGCCAAAGTTTTAAACCACTGATAAAAGATGGATTAATAGTGGAAACAGTCCAGGTTTCACTCCAATTTGAATAGTTTGATTTATTAAAACATCTTACCTTCCAAAAATATGTTTTATTGATTTTTAGCGGAACAGTTATTTGTAATGCATTTACAGTATCTGAATGATAATACATATTACCAAAATCATTATTCTCAGATATTGAAATTTCATAAAATGAAGATGTATCTATTAGTTGATTCCACATAAAATTTATATTTGTATCACCAACATTAATTCCGTTTTTTGGATAAACCAGTTTAACATTTTCGTTTAAATCCGATTCATTACTGTATACATATATTTCCTTTTGTAATGAATCAACCCCTTTATATTTAGTATAAACTATCAATTTAATTTTGGCTGTTCCTTTATTTCTAAAAGAGTGTACTGGATTTTTTGAAGTATAAATTGTATTATCTATATTCCATTTCCATCCTATTATAGAATCGCCTAATGCAGGTTCAGTTAAATCATAAAAATAGGTTGAACCATCAACATAAGCTAATGTATTTTTAAATTTTACTTCTGGTAAATCAATAATTTTTACTTGTTTTATTATGGTATCAGAACACCCTCTTTGAGATTTTACTATTAACTTCACAGCAGAAAAACCTGAAAACGAATATTTATGCTTTGTATTATTATCTACATCAGTAATACTATCTTCGAAAATCCAATTCCAAAAATTTATATTATCGTCGGCATAATAAATATTTGAAATTTTACTACAGTCCTTAAAGTTCATAAATTGATACATACATACTGTATCTGCAGAAAAATTTGCCTTAGGTGTTGCCCCTTTTACAGTTATATTGGTATTAAGAATTTTCTCACATAAATTTAAATCTTTAACAGTGACAGTATATTTACCACCGGCATTCACTATTAGAAATGAATTTGAAGTACTGTCTGACCATTTGTAATTCACAGTCTCTTCTTTAGCATTTAATAATTCCTTTTTTTTTCCCGAGCAAACTGAAGTATCTTTAACTATTGATACTCTTGTACTATAATTGTCTACATCTATATATTTACTAAGACTTTTCTTATACCCATAATTATCTGTTACAGTTACTGAATATGTACCTTTATTTTTAATTACCAATATTGTATCATTGGAATTATCCTGCCATAAATAATTATAATTTTTTCCCAAGCCTGGATTCCATATCAAACTATCATAATTACAAAAAACATTTTTATTTAAAGGCTGTATCTCAGGTTTTGTAACTTTTATAGAATAGGTTGAAAAATACCCCATTTTGTCAATAACAGAAACTTTATAATTTCCGGAACTGGATACTGATATATTATGAGTTTTATGAGGCAATAATATACCATCTTTATACCATGAATATGCAATATAATCATTGCTAACAACCAGAGTCGTATCTTTTAATCCATATTTCATTGTAATATCTGCTCCTAAATTAACTGGTGGAGGAGCATACTTGAATTTAAGGTAATTCTGAACTGAATCCCTTGAATTGTCAGATAATTTATTGCTATAAATAATTATTTCGGCTATATTTCCATTAAAAAAATATGATAGATCTCCTGAATATGCTCCAATTGCATTTAATGATAACTGATTTGTTCCGGTAGAAAATTTATAACATGAGGAATCCATAGATTTCTCAATTACTCCATTATTTAATAACTTATCATTATAATATGTTTTTATAGTCCAATTTGTGGAAGTATCCTGAGAAAAAGATTGGATTTTATTTGTACATATTAATGGTCCTGTATTTAATCCATACCCCCTATATGAGGAATATTTTCCACCATTAAATATTAATCCTTCCCAGTTTTTACTTCCTGAAATATTATATCCCGTCAGAATAGTATTTATATACTCTTGTTTAATTGTATTTGAAACTATAAATACAGTAAAATTACCTCCCGAAAGTTTAATATAATTCTGAAGATTTAATACAGTCTGATCTCCTGTATTTCCATTCTTCCCAAATTTAATTGCTGGTATTCCATTAATAACTTTTGATATATACTCAGGTTGAAGAAATGTATTTTTCTGAAATGCACTGTCTTTTTTATCACTCTGATCAACCCAAAAAATTACTTTATTATTTGCATCAGTATTAACGCCAATATCTGATTCTAGCCATAATTCAAGATTTGGTAGAGATTTAGGATTAAAAATTCCAAATTTCCATACTTTCGACCAATCTGAATATTCTGATAAATTAAAAGCTCTAACTCTCCAGTAATATGTTTGTTCTCTAGGAACTTCTGAAATTTTAAATGTATCTTTCAAATTTTTGTAATCTCCTATTATATTCGTAAAATCTGTATCTGTTGATACCTGTAATTGATATGTCGATAAATTATCTTTTAATTTCTCCCAGATATAAGTTACCTTTTTATACTGAAGCAAATTATTATTATATGGAGATACCAATGCCACTGGAGGCAAAGAAGATTCAGTATTATAAATTATAATATCCTTATTTGTATTTGCACTACAGCCATATTTTGTTGAAATACTAAGCTTTATATTATATACTCCACTTGAATCAAAAACATAGCTTATATTATCATTAAAGAAATCTGAATTATTAATTTCCCATTTCCAGTTAATAATATTATCCGACACTAATAAATCCGTAGTGCTTTTATCAAAAAAATTTACCGTATCATTCTTAAAGGCTATTTCATTGTCAAATAAAACATCAGGAACATTTACTACATAAATATTTTTTTTATAAGGGCTGCTTGAACATTCAAAACCGGATGTAGATACTAGTGTAATAGTATGAACACCAGGAGAAGAAAATTTATAAACAGGATTTTTTTTATCAGAGGTTGTCTGATCTTCGAAAATCCAGAAATATGACTTTATAATAGTGTCATTTAATCCTGAAATATTTGAAGAAGTAGTATTATTGGTAAAATGAGTACTATCTCCTATACATACAGTATCGGCTACAAAGATTGATAAAGGAGATGCTCCTTGTATAGTAATTTTTATGGTATCATTTGTAATACAATTATACTTACTTGTTAGTTTTACTGTATATATATCAGACTTATTAATATATATTTGTGATGAAGTTTCACCTGTTGACCAGATATAAGATTTTACCAGATCATTACCGGATTGCAGTGTTAACTTATCACCATAACAAACATTCTCTTTAGTACCAAGTTTAACATTATTTTTAAAATCATCTACATAAACATAATAAGGACCTAAAATCTTTGGACATGTATCTATTAGACTTCGAATTTTTACCCAATAATTACCGGTTTTACTAATTTTGTATTTACTGTCTGTAGAACCATCCTGCCATTCAAATGAATATATACTTCCGCCCATTCCAGTATTCCATAATAAAGTATCTCCAAGACATATATTCGTAGTATCTTTTAATATATTTGGATTAGGATAGAAGACTTTGACAGAACTATGTTGATTATCTCCAAAATTGTTTATTGCGGTTAATGTTATAGAATCGGATTTATTTATAGATATGGAACTTCCACTTGTACCATCTGACCAAACTAATGAACTAAATCCCATAGGAGCATTTATTATTGTATCACAAAATCCATATTTATAAATATTCTGACCAAGATTTAATGATGGAAAATATTTGTCTTTTATATATTTTTCAACCTTTTTTCTGATTGAATCAGAAAGAAATTTTTTAAAAACTATAACCTCAAAAATATCTCCATGAAATAGTTGAGACCCTTTACCTATATAATAATTTCCCGGAATAAAATTTTTGTATAAAGAATTGCCTGTTCCCGGATCAATATTAACAGGTAAAATATTACCATTTATTAAAAGCTTTACAGATACATTATAATTTTTAAAATATTCTATTATTTTTACCGGAAAACCATCTATAGGAAATGAATTATCTGTCGTTCTGATATAACCATCATTATTACGACAGATCAGACCATTAGTATTAGCATAATGATTAATTAAGAAATTTTGTGATCCTATAGGTTTGTTTTTATCAATTATTGAAAACAAACCTGTTTCCTGATTTGGATAATCTTTATTTCCTGATGCAACAATAAAAAGAGAAAATGAATTGGTATCTATACCATTAATTACTGAACCAATTAAAAATTCATTTATTCCATTAAATCTTATTGAGGGTAGATAATTAAGAACATTGTACTTAATATCAGGGCTATACAATGTATCGCTTTGTGCATGATAATTGTTTCCACTCTGATCTTTCCATTCTATAACTTTATTATTTAGTGTTTTAACGCCTAAATCTGATCTGAGCCATAAATACAATTTACCTATAGAAGATGGATTAAAAAAGCTGAATGACCTGACAATTGACCATTGAGAACAATTTGTCCCATTGAAAGCTTTTACTCTCCAATAATAATTTTTCCCTGATAACAGATTTGTTTTAAATGAAGGGGTAATAATATTAAATACATTATAGACCGTACTATTAAAATTAGTATTTGTATCAATCTGTATCTGATATAAAGAGCTTGTATCTTTCAATTCATTCCATAAAAAAGTAATATTTGTATCACTTAATATCAGATTATTATCGGGATATACCAGTTCTGGTGCATTAAATGTTTGTATTGTATCATAAACAAATACCTTTCTATTAATTGTTCCGGGACATCCAAATTTACTATTTGCAGTTAATGTTACATTGTAAATTCCTATATTATTATATTTATGATGTGGCTCTTTCTGATAAGAAGAAGAGTTGTCTCCAAAATCCCATGTCCATTTTAAAACAGAATCTCCTTTAACAGATGTACTTAAATTTGTAAAAAATGTTGAATCCCCTACGAATGTAAGATTTGTGCTAAAATTCATATTTATTGAATAAACCATTACATTCTTTGTTTCTGATCTGCTACATCCTGCTTTTGTTGTTGCTGTATGCTTTACCGGCACTGATCCGCTTAGATTTGAATATTGATGCGACATTGTTGTCGATGTAGAAGAAATTGTTGACCCGTCCCCAAAATCCCAGTTCCACGATGATAACATATCTCCTGAATACGGAGTTGATTTATCAACAAAATGCATTGGCGTATAAACACAAGCTGTATCTACTTTAAAGTCAACAATCGGCATTGCACCATTTACTGTTATTTTAATTGATGTATTAGCTGTACATCCTGTTGATTTTACAGTAATTTTATATACTCCTGTGGTATCAATTATTGTATAATTTTTTGTTGAACCAGTATTCCATATATATGAATCAGGTAATGCCTGATCTGCGCCTTTTATTAACCTTAAAGTATCGTATCTGCAATGTTGTGGTATTGCATTTTGCAAAGATACTATTGCAGGGAAACTATCGATCTTTACAGTTAATGTATCACTCAGAAGTGAACATCCTGCCTTTGTGCTATCTATTACTTTTACAGAATATTTACCGGCTTTTGTTATAGATATAGTTGAATTCGTTGAGCCCTCTGACCATTTAAAAGTATACCCGTCAGTTTTGGAAAGTTTCGAATCCCAGTTTAATGTTTTTCCGTAACAAATTGTTGTGTCTCTTTTACTATTATTTAGAGGAAAGTTAATTTTGGGATAGGTGACCTTAATAATATCTGAATCAGAATAATTTAATAAATTCAAATTAGCTATTTTTAGTTTGTAAATGCCATCATCACTTACATTGATAGTATTTGAATTACTAATAATATTTGATGTTGAGGTATTTATCCATTGATATGTAAAACCTGATGGATAGTAACCGGGTGTTAAAGAAGTTGAACAAAATCCATATTTATTAATATCATTGCCGAGGTTAAGTGGTGATATTGTTTTATTTAAAAGATATTTACTAACTAAATTTCTTTCATTTTGATTCAATTTCTTACTATATATAATTATTTCATATATATCACCATAAAAGAATCCTATATTAAATTGTTTATCTCCTATAGCAGCTCCGATTGTATTAAAAGAAATACTATCAGGTGAAGAAATTTTAATTGGTTTAGTATATTGATTTGTATTTCTGAATATTGAATCTCTGTAAAAATTCATTATTCCCCATAGTTTAGGGGCATTACTGCCCATTGTAACATCACCATTTAAGTCAAGATTTCCAATACAATAATTTAGGTATAGTGGATGTGTACCACCTGAACTGATTAATCCTTTATATATATCTGTACCTCCTTCATTATCTGATAAAATTGCACTATATGTAGTTTTCTCAACCATTCTATATACAATAATAATGGTGTAATTTCGATTAGTTAAATCTATTTTTGGAATATTAAAAAATGTTGTTGAACCATCTTTTCCATCTTTTCCAAAACGGATAACAGGCTTCCCGTTTAAATCACTATTAATGTTATAGGTAGGTTTAAGTGAATCATATTGTTGAGTCGCATTATTCCCTTTTCCACTTTGATCTTCCCACTTATAAACAAGATTCCCATCAGTTTTAACACCAATATCTGCTTTTAGCCATAGTTCAAGATTTCCAGGTGCTTTGGGATTAAATGATGTAAATTTTCTTGTTAATGACCAATTAGTATTTTGTACATTTCTGACCCTCCAGTAATACGTAGTTCCATTTACAAATCCGTTAACGGATGAATAGTTATTTGTTGTTGTTACAGATTTAAAACTATTTTTAAACATAGTATCTGTTGCAATATTTAATTCATATGTTATACCTGAACCTAGGGTATTCCATACAAAATTCATTGCAGATGTATCTTTTACAAAATTATTTTTTGGATAAACAAGTGTTGGTATAGTTTGCGAAAAAATCTGCAAACACATTAAAATGAAAATGCATGAAATCAGATACATTTTTATTTTCAAAATATGTTTGAAAAGATTTTTCATGGCAATTACTTAATTTATAAGTATTATAAATTTTACGCTAACTATTTTATTATGTTACATTATAATTTAATTTTTCATTAAATTCCTTAATTGTTTTGTAAATCCCTTCTTCAAGTGAAGTTTTATATTTCCATCCAAGATTATTAAGTTTTGTAACATCAAGAAGTTTTCTCATCGTTCCATCTGGTTTTGATGTATCGAATACTATTTCACCCGCAAATTCAGTCAATTCTTTGATTTTAAATGCTAATTCACCTATTGTTAGATCTACTCCGCTTCCAATATTAATTGTTGATGTTTCATTATAGTTTTCCATAATAAATAAACATGCATCAGCAAGATCATCAACATAAAGAAACTCTCTGAGAGCCTTACCTGTTCCCCATATTTCAACTGTTGGTTTTTTATCTCTTTTTGCTTCGATAAATTTTCTTATCAAAGCAGGAAGAACATGAGAGTTTTGAAGATCATAATTGTCATTCGGGCCATAAAGATTTGTTGGCATTGCTGTGATATAATTACAACCATATTGTTGTCTGTATGATTCACACATTTTTATACCGGCAATTTTAGCCAGTGCATAAGCATCATTTGTAGGCTCCAGTGCTCCTGTAAGAAGATATTCTTCTTTAATAGGCTGTGGTGCAAGTTTAGGGTATATGCATGAAGATCCTAAAAATAATAGTTTTTCAACTTTAGATTTATATGCTGCATTTATGACATTTAGTTCTATCATTAGATTATCATAAAGGAATTCTGCTTTATAGATATTATTTGCATATATTCCTCCAACCTTTGCTGCAGCCAAAAATACATATTCCGGTTTTTCTCTCTCGAAAAATTCCTTTACATCCTGTTGATTTCTTAAATCTAATTCATCAGAACTTCTTAAAACAAAATTTGCATATCCTTCTTTAACCAGTCTTCTATGAATAGCTGAACCAACCATCCCTTTATGTCCTGCAATATAAATTTTACCTTCTTTTTTCATTTTAATAGTAACTTTTTCTTATTTCCAGGCATTAACAATCAATCCTGTGCCTGATTTGTGCTTAAAATTTGTGTCAAATATATTAAGAATAAACGAGACAGGGTAAGCAATAATATAATAGAACGGTAAAATTATGAACAACAATTTAGTAAAATTAAGCATTTTCAATGGAATTTTCATGGAAATCAACCATGAAATTTTACCTGGAATACCATAATTATATTTTACTTCAACTTTATCAAATCCTGCTTTGTTTAATTTTTCTTTAATATCTGAAATACTATAACCGTCCCTTACATGTTCATCAATAAAAGAATTCTCCTGACCATGAGAATCGGATCCTCCTTTGTCTGATGGAGTTGAAATAAGCAACATTCCTTTATCCTTAAGTGATGCATAATAATTTTCAAAGACTTTTACATCATCCTCAATATGTTCCATAACATCCACACATACAACAAGATCATACAAATCTTTTTTGTTAAGAAGCGTCAAATCCCCCTCTATAAACTTTACACTTTTTCCTGCTCCTATTTTATTGAAAAATTCATTACAATCTTTTACCTGTTCTTCTTTTACATCTATTCCTGTAATATTCCATTTCTTGTTTAAAGTATGAAGATAATAAGAATATTGCCCAAAACCAAAACCGGCATCTAAAATTGTTGTATTATCTCCTTTATCTGCTTTCCATTTTCTTATTTCTTTATGAATATGCCAACTTCTTAATAAAAGCAAGTCTAAGAGACGGAAAAAAAATTTTCTCAGAAAAGGATTGCGATTAAAAACGTTACCTAATACTTTTTTTATGGGGTCGTATTGCATTAATATTTTTAGTTAAATTAGTAATGATAATTATGGTTTAGCTTTTTAATAATTCATCAATTCTTTGGGAATATTCAATAGAATCATCATGAAAGAAAGTAAGTGTAGGAACTATTCTCAATTGTTTTGCAACTCTATGTCCAAGTTTACCTCGAATTTCTCCCGCTCTTTTTCGTATCTTTTCAAGTACTTCTTTGGGATCATCCGGTGTATAAATACTTACATATACCCTCGCTATGGAAAGATCAGGACTAATTCTGACTTTTGTAATTGATAATATCGAATTTCTGAAATAATCTCTGCTTTCCTCAAGTAATATTTCTCCTAAATCTTTTTGTATTAACCTTGCTATTTTATTTTGACGCGTGCTATCCATTTTAAAATTTATTATTTATAAATAAAATCCTATATCGTTTCTATTTTATGTTTATAACTATTTAGTGACTTCTCGCTTTTTTAATAACGATATTATAAAAAATAGCAAAAAAATATTTTATGTCTGTTATAAAAGGACTTTTTTCATAAGCATCAAGATATTTGCTTTCTGATTCCATTATTTCTTCCAGTGTTTTTGGCATATCTTTATAAAAAGGCGGTATAAGTCCTGGTTTAAATTTCATTCTTTTTTCTCTCAGCTCGTGAGTATACAAACTTAAAAAGTGCTGGCTTAATGGCCTTACACCTACTAACTTAAGATCACCTTTGAGTATATTATAAATCATTGGTATTTCATCTATCCAGAATTTTCTTAAAAACTTTCCCCATCTGGTAATTCTGATATCATTCTTTATTTTACCTCCTTCCTGGAGTTTATTTTTTTCATAGATATATTCCTGTAAATACTCCGAATAAGGGCGCATTGTTCTTATTTTATATACAGTTATCAGTTTACCATTTTTACCTACTCTTCTCATACCAAAGAAAAAACCATACGACGGGTATACTTTAATAGGAGATTCTTTAACCTTTTGTACTACAAAATATTGTAAATGATTAATTACTGTTTCATCAATTATTTTGAATCCACATGAATAAAGTCTGCCATATGTTTCAACTTTTGATATTGCACGATTTCTGCCAAGTGTTATAAAAAAATATATTTTCTTTGTTATTGGTAACTTAGGAAATACTCTTTTAAAAATAAAATCAAACCAAAAATACAATACATTAAGTACTGGTGGGTATTTTTTCAAAATCCTTATCCTTCTCAGCAAATATGTTTCAACACATCCTATGTACAAACCATCTAAAGGTAATTTTTTATTAATAGCTTTTATAAACTTGTTTATTCTGATAACATCATTTATCTTTTTAAGATTCACAATATTATTAAATTTATTATTTTCAAGTTTATCAACATTAAACTTAGTAGATGTCATTAATACCTGAGTAGTATTATTTTCAACATCAACATATTTTGAAACAAATTCGTAAACCTGTTTTCCTGCTACGTCAGTAATAATGTCTTTAAGCATTAATTCCTTAAAATTTATTTATACCCCACCATTGATTGCTTAACTTAGACGTTCCCTGTATCAATTTGAGTACCCTCCATGATGTATTATTTATCTCATATTCAAAAGGTATTTGAAAATATTTCTTATTTAAATGTTCTTCTATACATAGTTTTACAGAACCTAAAACCGCATCTTTATCCAACCCGGATAGAATTATTGTGCCTGCATCCTGTGCCTCGGGTCTTTCCATAGAATTTCGCATTGAAATCGCTGGAAATGAGAGCATAGATGATTCTTCGCTTATAGTTCCACTATCCGAAATTGTACATTTGGCCTTTTGTTGAAGTTTTACATAATCAAAAAAACCAAATGGTTTTAATAAACTAATTCGTTTATCCAATTTAACTGAAGGATTATTCTCTATCCTTTTCATCGTTCTCGGATGGGTTGAAACTATTACAGGAAGATCATAATCTTCAGCCAATGCATTAAGTATTGTTGATATACTTTGCAGATTTCCGGGATTATCAACATTTTCTTCTCTGTGTGTACTAACAATAAAATAATTTCCTTCGGTCAGACTTAGTTTTTTAAGTATATCTGAGCTATTTATCTTATCTTTATAATGTTCCAAAACCTCAAACATTGGCGAACCGGTAAGATAAATCCTTCTGTGCTGAAGTCCTTCAGAAAGCAAATGTCGACGTGCATGTTCCGTATAAACAAGATTGAAATCAGCTATATGATCAATTATCCTTCGATTCATTTCTTCAGGTACATTGAAATCAAAGCAGCGATTCCCTGCCTCCATATGATAGATTGGAATCTTCATCCTCTTGGCTATTATTCCTGCTATGCTGCTGTTTGTATCTCCAAGAATCAGAACTGCATCAGGTTTCTCTTTTAATAAAACTTCTTCTGTCTTTATAAGTGTTTCCCCATAAACTGTACCCAAAGAAGATGTATTGACTTTCAGAAAATAATCCGGTTTGCGCACTTCAAGTTCTTTAAAAAATATTTCATTCAATTCATAATCATAATTCTGCCCGGTATGTACTATCTTATGATCTACATATTTATCAAGTAAAGACATTACTCTTGAAAGACGAATTATTTCAGGTCGAGTTCCTAATATTGTTACAACTTTAAGCATATTTATCATATAAGTTGAGAAAATGTATCCGGATCTTCTGGATCAAAAAGTTCATTTGTCCAGAAAAGAGTGAACAGGTTTTCATTTCCGATATTTGTTATACTATGAACATGAAATAGAGGTATATCAATAAATGAAGGTCGATCACCATTAACTTCATACTCATAAACCTTATCTACACCTATTTTCCTTAATTTAATTAATGCTTTGCCTCCTATAACGCAAAATCTCTCTATTTTTCTCGTATGATAATGATTACCACGCGTAATTCCAGGTTTTGTTGTTGAATAAAATATCTGTCCTTTTGTAAGTGTACGGATTATTTCAAACAAATTTCCACGATTATCTGAATGTACATCCAGATAAACCGGATTATTACTATAATCTATGTATGATCTGAAAGTATTAAATAATGCAATATCAAAATTAATCCATAAATCAGGTATTATTTTATTCTGAAGATATATCGTTTTATAACTTTTCATTTTTTCAAGTATATCCGATACCTTATATTCAGAAGTATGTTCTACCCTATATTCATTCTCAGAAATTTTACCTTTTATTGCTTTATAAAATATCTCTGTCAATTCATTAATATAAATAAGCTTAAGATCAGAATCTATTTGTATTTTAGGTTCCTGATTATGAGTCAACTGATAAGAAAATGTTGCTATAACAGAATTATAAAATGGCTTGCCAAAAGGGCCGAAAACATTTGGAATTATCAATCCATTAAATCTGACATTATTTTTCTCAGCCCATTTCTGCATAAGTAAACGTGCTTCTTTTTTTGATCTTCCATATGGATTATCCGAATCTTCCTGAATCGATGAAGAAAATATTATGTGCGGAAAGTGTTTAATTTCTGATGCATTTTTAATCAATTGATTTGCAAGTCTTATATTTGTATCATATATTACCTGAGAATCACCATGTCTGTTCATTCCCGCCAAATGAACAATTTTATCGCAACTTCCAATAAATTCTTTTAATTTATTATCATTTTCAAAGAAACTGTCTTCAAAAGGCATTAATTCAATTTCATCACTCTTTATAGTGAGAAAATTGAACAGATGGGTACCCATAAATCCTGATTGACCGGTAATACCAACTTTAATTTTCATTTTTTAATTGATATTTAATGAATTGTGGCTTTTTCTCCTTTCAATACAGCTTGAATCTCTGTAAGAGAAAGAATAAGATCTTTAGTTTCCTGAAGAGTCAATCTTCGGGTATTTTCAGAAGTATAACCTTCTTTAGGAAACATCGATGTATTTTTACCTTCAGTAAAATATTTATCATAATCTATTGTGCTCAGATTCTTAATTCTGTAATAATTGTCATATTCCTCAGCCTTCATAAGTTCTTCAGATGTAACCAATGTTTCATGCATCTTTTCTCCCTCACGAATACCTATTATTTTTATGCCTTTATCATGATTAAAAATATCAAGCATTGCCTTTGCAGTATCTATTACTGTTGCAGCCGCAGATTTACGAACAAGAATATCTCCGTTTTCCCCATTTTCCAATGCAAATAATACCAGATCAATTGCAACAGGTAATGGTAATAAATAACGTGTCATATCCGGGACAGTAATAGTGATTGGCTGTTTGTTAAATATTTGTTCAACAAATAAAGGTAATACAGAACCCCTTGAATACATTACATTACCATAACGTACTCCGCAAAATACTGTGCCTGAATTAGAATTTCTTGCTTTTGCCAACATAAGTTTTTCAAGCATGGCTTTAGAAATTCCCATTGCATTGATGGGGTATACCGCTTTATCTGTACTTAGAACAACTACTTTTTTTACATTACATTCTTCTGCAGCATCAAGTACAATTTCTGTTCCTATAATATTTGTCTTTACTGCTTCAAATGGGAAAAATTCACAACTCGGGACTTGCTTTAGAGCAGCAGCATGAAATACAAAATCAACACCATGCATTACATTTTTAACTGTACTTCTATCTCTTACATCTCCTATTACAAACTTAATATTTGGAAAATTATGCAGTTTGTTACGCATATCAAACTGCTTTTTCTCATCCCTACTGAATATTATAATCTCTTGGGGTTTATGTTCTTTTAGAATTTTGTCAACAACATGGTTCCCAAATGATCCTGTACCTCCGGTAATCAATATTCTGGAATTATCAAGTGATTGCTTTTTGTTCATTCTTAAAATATTATGTAATATTGTATTATTAAACTACAAAGTTATATAAATTTTCTTTCATGCAAAATAATATAATTCATTCAGTAGAACATAGAATTATAAAAATAATGTACTTTTGCTGAAATAAGGATTTTAACCTGAATAACGAATATATAGAATAATAATTGTTTACAATGTCTATTAAAGAAATAATCAGTTCATCTGTTGAAATAAAGAAATTAATACTTGCCGACAATTATCTGCTTAATAATATTGAACTGATAAGTAATGAAGCTGTCCAAACTTTTAAAAGAGATGGTAAATTATTATTTTGCGGTAATGGCGGTAGTGCTGCTGATGCTCAACATCTTGCAGCCGAATTCTCAGGCAGATTCGGGTTTGACAGGGATCCTCTTTTTGCTGAAGCATTACATGTTAACTCTTCTTATATGACTGC